>DASSIA010000137.1:0-7717 GCA_035692345.1 Arthrobacter sp.
GGAGCAGCCGGTCTTCAGCAACGGCGGCTCGGCCTTCCAGGACCGTGCCGCCGCGTTCCTGCCGCACAGCCCCTCCGTCAAAGTGCTCCGTTCAGGCTGCTACGTGGTGCACGACCACGGCACCTATCAGGGCGTCTCCCCTGTCCCGGGCCTCACCGCTGCGGCGGTAGTGCGGGCGCTGGTCATCTCCGCCCCGGAAGCCGGGCGAGTGGTCCTGAACGCGGGCAAGCGCGAATTGGCGTACGACGCCGGCCTGCCGGTGATCGTGGCCCGCTACCGTAACGGGGAGGTGCTTCCGTCCGGCGCCGACGCCGCTGTTCCTTCAGCCACCGTGACGCGCCTCTTCGACCACCACGCCATCGTGGACGATGCCGAAGACCTGCAGGTCGGCGACATCGTGGACTTGGGAATCTCCCACCCCTGCTCGGTGTTCGACCGCTGGCGTGAGGTGGTGGCAGTCGGCGATGACGCCGTCGAGACCTGGCGAACCGCGTTCTAGGCGGTTCGCCAAGGGACTACATCCGGAAGCGCGCACCCAGGCGAGGAATTACCGGGCGTCTTCCATACACCGGTGTGAGAGAGGCGGACCGCTAAGCGAGTTCCTTCCGAGAGCTTTCCTTGGTTACCAGCACCGCGATGGTTCCGGCCAGCATGACGGCTGCCCAGAATACGGCGACCAGAACGGTGCTGCCTCCACCCAGGATCAGGAGTCCGGTAGCGATCATCGGGGTGAATCCGGCTCCGAGCGTCGAGGCACCCTGGTAGGCGAGCGAAGCCCCGGTGTAGCGAACACTCGTGGGGAACTGTTCGGCGACGAACGCCCCAATCGGTCCGTACAACAGGCCCTGGATGATGCCCTGGCCCACAATCAGCGCCACTGCGAATCCCCAGAGCGTTCCGTTGTTGAGCAGTAACAGCAGCGGGTACGCGAGCACAACGCCGAGCACCCCGCCGATGACCAGCATCCGCCGACGGCCCACCCGGTCGCTCATCCGGGCCGCCCACAAGGTGACGATCAGGGTGAGGACGGCGCCGACGGCCTTCCAGTTCAGGACCCCGGTGCGGTCGGCCCCGGCCTCCACCGCGATCGAGACACCCCAGACAGTCAGCAGCCCCTGGCAGCAGTAAAAACTCATTGTCGCTACGAGGGCCAGCGCGACGGCCCGGCGGTGGTGGCGCAATACCTCCACGAGGGGAATCTTCCGCTTCTCACTCGCCTGCTCCAGCTGCCGGAAAAGCGGGGTCTCCGTTACCTTCAGCCTGATGAGAAGACCTATGACAATGAGCGCCGCGCTGAGCAGAAACGGGATACGCCAACCCCAGAGTAGGAAGTTTTCGCCGGTCGCGGCGGAGACCGCCGAGACCACCAGCGTCGCCAGGAGCGCTCCGGCCGGTCCGCCGGCGTTGGCAAACGAGGTCGCGAAGCCGCGCTGCTTCTTCGGGGCGTGTTCCAGGGCCATCAGGGCGGCGCCGCCCCACTCCCCGCCGACGGCGATGCCCTGGACCACGCGCAGGACCACGAGGATCACCGGCGCTGCGATGCCGATCTGCGCCGTGGTCGGCAGCAGGCCCACCAGCATGGTTGCCACGCCCATCATCGTCATGGATAGCACCAGCATCTTCTTGCGGCCGATCCGGTCCCCGTAGTGTCCGAAGACGATGCCGCCCAGCGGACGGGCGACGTAGCCGACGGCCAGCGTCGCAAACGAGGCGAAAATCGCCACTGCCGGGTCGGGATTCGCGAAAAACACCTTGTTGAAGACGATGGAGGCAGCTGTCGCGTAAAGGATGAAGTCGTAGTACTCAATGGCACTGCCCACGAAGCTGGACGCGAGGATGCGCTTCATTTCGCGGGTCTTCAGCGATTGCTGCAGATGTGGTGCCGTGGATCCGGTTTCCGCTGAGGGGGCCGTGGGCGGTGAGTCCAGATGGGAGTTCGGGGTCATGATTCCTCCTTGAATCAGTTGGGGACTAGACGTTAACGCGGTCGGCCGCGGGGCGCAGTTCGATGACGTCGAGATCGTTTGGCACGTGGAAGGTACCGTCGAAGTGGTCGGCGGCTTGTCTCCACACCGCATCGGGGGCGGTTCCGGGCACCAGGTGATGGAGCGCCAGCTGCCGCGCCCCGGCTTCCCGGGCGACGCGGGCGGCATCAACGACGCTGGTGTGCGACTTGTAGTGGTGGTCGCGGGCTGCGCGGGACCCTTCGTCCGTCTTGTGCGCGTACATCGCCTCGATAAAACCGAAGTCGATGGCCTCATGCAGGAGAAGATCGGTGTCGCGCGCCAGTCGGACCATGTTGGGCGTGTACGCAGTGTCGCCTGAGAAGGTGACCGAGCCCTCGGTAGTGTCAAAACGCAGCCCGTACGCCGGGGCGACCGGTGGGTGTTTTACGAGAATCGCGGACACGGTGACAACGTCGTCGCGGAAGATGACGAACGGCTCCATCTCCGGCGTCGGATTCTCGTTCGCGTCGTAGCCGAGGCCTCGCGGCAACTCGATGTCGGAGGCTTCGAAGAGCTCTAATGGGCTGGGGCGCAGGCTGTCGATGATCCGGTCATTCAGGTCGGTCGCGTGGGCCTTCATCAGCAGTTCGAACATCTTCGCGGTGCCCGGCGTCGGGCATTCGGGGGCAAGCGGCCGGGGCGGCACGACGGCGCGGGGCGAGACCGGGGGCAGTTTCCCCCGGTCGCCGGGGCCGATGATCCGCACGGGGTCACCCCGGCGGTCGCCCAGCTCGTAAAGGCCGAAGATCGCCAGGCTCGCCAGATCCACTGTGTGGTCCGAGTGCAGGTGGGTGAGGAAAATGCCGCGCAGGTTGCGCATCTCCAGGCCCGACTCGTTCAGTCGCCGCCCGACGCCGTGGCCGCAGTCGACGAGGTAGAAGTTCTCCCCTACGACGACGGCCGTCGAGATTCCTGTGCGGGGTGATCCTGATTTCCACCAGCGCGGACCGCCCGCGGTACCGAGCGTGATAATCCGGGGGCGGAGGTCGGGTGTGGATGTGTTGGTCATCGTGCTCCTTTGCGCGTTCGGTCACTGCGGACCGGGTAGCTGACTTGATCAAGTGTGGCCGAGACCACATAATCTGAATAGTCAATTGATCCAATGACTGTCATCAAGGGAACTTATGTCAGAAATCACCCTGCGCCAGCTGCAGTACTACGTCTCCGTGATTGATCACGGCTCTGTTACGGCAGCGGCGATCTCCTGCCACATCTCCCAGGCGGCGGCATCCATGGCGGTGGGTCAGCTGGAGAAGACAGTCGGGGCCGCGCTGTTTATCCGCACGCGCTCCAAGAAGGTTGTCCCCACTCCGGCGGGCATCGAGTTCGCCGCCCATGCCCGCGCAATCCTCGAACGTGTCGCCGAGGCTTCCGACGCGGTTGCCGAAAGCCTGGCCGAAATGCGTGGGCCCCTGCGGATCGGCTGCAGTCACACGCTGTCACCACGGCTGATGCCCGGGCTCGTAGATCACTTCGTCTCGAATCACCCGCTGGTGGACGTGGGCTTCCATGAGGCGGCCCCGTCGGTCCTGCAGGAGGACGTGCGCAACGGAAGACTCGACGTGGCACTCGTGTACGAGCAGCAGGCCGACGACGACCTCGAGCACGCGCGGATCGCCAAAGTGCGCCTGCACGTCGTGCTGTCCGCGAGCCACAAGCTGGCCGGCCGATCCTCGATATATCTCGCGGAAATCGCCCATGAGCCGGCGATCCTACTGGACGTACCACCGACGGTCGAGCGGTTGACCGCTGTGATACAGGCGGCCGGGGTGGAGCCGCGCATCCGCTGGACGAGCAGCAACATGGAAACCATCCGGGCAATGGTGGCCCGGGGACTCGGCTACTCCTTCATGAACAGCCCGCCATCGACCGGCACCACATACGACGGCGGGGAGGTGGTCTTCATCCCGGTCGCGGACCGGACCGCGGAGAATGCCATCGTGGCCGTGCGCCCCGCCGGCCAGCAGGCGCCCCGGAGGGTTCGGGCCGTCATCGATTTCCTCCGCGAGACCGGACACGCTATCCAGAACCAAGATTCCCACGACGACTGTCCTTAACCCACGAAGGCTCCCTCCCGTGAACCACGTCAAGTTCACCCCCGCCACGGCGACACTGCTTCACCCTACCCCGGAGGGGTTGGTCCCCCTCGAAGAACCGGGTGCAAGCCGCATCTCGAGTTTGCGATGCCGCCGAGTGCTGCGCCATGCGGGAGGCAACGCGTTGAGCTCACCCGGGATCCGATCGTCGTTTCCTGGCTTTCTGCCGGCGGCTATATCGCCAGAGTTCGTCGGTTCCCCAGACAACGACAGGGAAAGGTGCAAGGGCCAGAATCTGCCAAAGTTCAGGCAAATGGGTGTCAAAAATTCCCTGGAGCGGTGGCAATATAACGACGGCGGCGGTGAAGACGATCTCGAAAGCGATCCCCAGGAGCAGCAGGCGGTTGCTGCCCAGCCCTATTTGGGCCAGGGACGCGGTCTGGGTACGTGCCGCGAAAGCGGTGCCGATCTGGCAGGCAACGATCCCCAGGAAGCTGATCGTGGTGGCCTGCATCGCTACCAGGTGCAAGGGGCCGGTGCGGGTGTCGGCGCCGTAGCGCCAGCCGCCTATGAGCAACGTCGTGAAGAACGCCGCGGTCACAAGAACGGCCGATACACCGCCAAGCAGGCCCCAAGCCCGGGCAAGCATGGGCCCGTCTATAACGTTCTGTCCGCGTTGACGGGGCGGCCGCATCATGGTTCCGGGTTCTTCGCGTTCGCGCCCAAGGGCCAGAGCAGGAAGGGTTTCGGTGCCGAGGTCGATCGCAAGTATCTGCATGACTGTGAGAGGAAGCGGGATGTTGGCACCTGAGGCGGCATAGATCAAGAACGGGACAACCTCCGGGGTGGCGTGGGCGAAGATGTAGACGATGAATTTGCGGACGTTGTCGTAGACCTGTCGTCCGGCCTGCACGGCGCGGACGATAGAGGCGAAATTGTCGTCGGTGAGGATCATCGTGGCCGCCTCACGGGCGACGTCGGTTCCTGATTTCCCCATGGCCACGCCAATATCGGCCCGGCGGAGCGCCGGGGCATCATTGACGCCGTCTCCGGTCATGGCCACGACATGTCCCAGGTCACGCAGGGCGTCAGCAATTCGGAGCTTGGCTTCGGGTGAGCTGCGGGCGAAGATCAGTTCTTCGCCGCTGTTGAGAAGGTCATCGAGTGCCGTTTCGGGCATTAGGTCCAGCTCGGCGCCGGTGATGATGCGGATGCCTCCGTCTCCGATGCCCACCAGGGTTGCTATGCCGCGGGCAGTGAGTCCGTGGTCGCCGGTAACGATGATGAGCCGGATTCCTGCAGTGTGGCACCGGGCAACGGCATCGGGGACTTCAGGACGCGGCGGGTCGAACATCGCGACGAGTCCGAGGAGAGTCAGGCCGTGTTCGGTTTCCTCACGGGACAAGTCAGCCTCCCTTTGAGACCCGAGATCCCGTTCTGCGATCGCCAGAATCCGGAGGCCCTGATCGGCCCAACGGTCCACGATTGAGCCCGCAGCGTCACGCTCCGAATTGGTCAAGGGCCGCGCGCCACCCTCGATGGCGATACTTGTGCACAACGGAAGCAGCTCTTCCGGAGCGCCTTTGCAGTGGACGCGGATGTGGCCGGGTGTGCGGTCGATAGTGGACATGCGCCGCAGGGTCGGGTCGAAGTGGAATTGCGCCAGCCGTTCGACGGCATGCCGGTGGGGCGGCACCCCCAGGGCAACGGCGGCGTGCAGGAGGGCCAGTTCGGTGGGGTCACCGCTTTCTTTGCCTTCGCCGTCGATGTCTGCGTTATTGCACGCGACGGCAGCCGTGGCCAGTCTCTGCGGCGGGGAGCCAGGCCCTGGGGGTTGTACAGCGTCCAGGCCAAGGTACCCGCCAGAAGTCCAGATGTTGGTGACCCGCATACGATTCAGGGTCAGGGTGCCGGTCTTGTCGGTGCAGATGACGCTGGTGGAGCCGAGGGTTTCAACTGCGGAGATGCGCTTCACCAAGGCTCCCCGACGGGCTAGAACACGGACGCCGACAGCCAAAGCGAGTGTGATGGTTGGGAGCAGACCTTCCGGGACATTTGCGACCAGCAACCCGATCGCGAACTTCAGGGTGTCGCTCAGCGAAAGACCGCCGAGAAACGTGCCCACGGGGATGAATGCGATACCCATCCCGACTGCGACGACGGCGATGACGCGCGCAACCCGGGTGACCTGCTGCTCGAGGGGGCTCTGGTCGTGACCGACGCGTTCAGAGAGGGCAGCAATCCGGCCGAGTTCCGTACGCATTCCGGTGGCGAAAACCACAGCGAATGCTTCGCCGCCAGTGCAGCTCGTGCCGCTGAATACCATGTCCGTGGCCTGAAGCAACGGTCCCTCTGGAGGCCGGTCCTCCGCGTTCCGAGGAACAGGGAGGGATTCGCCTGTCAGGGTGGAGAGGTCCATTTCCACGGAGCCTTCGAGGAGCCGGGCGTCCGCGCTCACACGATCACCTTCGCGCACCACCAAAACGTCGCCGGGTACCAGAAATCTGGCCTGGATTTGCTTCTCTGCACCGTCGCGCAATGCCCTGGCCTGCGGTGGAAGATAGGCGGAGAGGGCTTCGACGGCCCGTTCTGCGTGGCGTTCTTGGAGAAAAGCAAACCCGGCGTTAAGAAGAATGACCGCAACAATTGCCGCTGCCAGAGTGGCTGACCCGCTGAAATAGCTCAGCAGCGCCGCAAGCCAGAGCAACAATGCGAGGGGGTGTACTAATTGCCGCACGATCTGTCGCGGCCACTGCCGGCCTCCATGCCGCATCAGTTCGTTCGGGCCGTACGCCACCAGCCGCCGGGCCGCTTCCCGTTCCGAAAGCCCTCCACGGTTCGCACGCAGGTCGCGAAGCACTCTCTGAACGGGCGCCCGTGGGTCCGCCGACCCGTGAAGTTCGTCCAGGCCAAGGGAAGGAGTCGTTTCGAGCGAGAAAGGATCGCCATCCGGTTCCATGGAGCCAGTAGAGCGCGAATCAACCAACGACGCCAGAGGCTAATGGACCAAGCCGCGCCCGCAGGACACGCTGGCACGGTAGATTGCCCCTTGCCATGGGGAAGAAGTGGCTCCACCCGTGTACGCCTCGGTAAGGACAATGATCTCTTCAGTGGTTCACCGGTAGTGGACATCATCAAGCCAGGCTCAGAAAGTGACTTTCGGCACTACACGTGGCCGCCACGGAACTCCAGTCTTGAACTGGACGCTAACCAGGCTGCGCGAGGCACGTATATCTGGCTGCGCTACTGAGAGAGAGTGACCTCATGAAACTGCGAAGGACGCCGGAATGAAAGGCACAATTGAGGTCTACACCGACAATGCGGGTTTCTTCAGGTTCAGGATCAAGGGTGGCAATGGAGATGTCATTGTCACCAGCGAAGCCTATGGCGGCAAGGACGAAGCCCTCACGAACCTTGAATCAGTGAAGAACGGCGCCGCATCAACTCCTGTCGTGGACCTTACAGCCTCGTGACACCACCTGTGAAGGCACCGCCTTCACGTACGGCCGGCCCCGGCGGGGGCTATGTTTCCTCGGCCGGGGTTGCGGTTCCTGCGGTGTCGCCGCCGTCGATGACGAACTCGGCTCCGGTGACGAACGAAGACTCATTGGATGCCAAATACAGCACAAGGTCCGCGATTTCCCCGGGATGACCCATCCGGCCCAGTGCCACATG
>DASSIA010000138.1:0-3656 GCA_035692345.1 Arthrobacter sp.
CCCCTACGAAGGCAACTACTCCACCTACCTGGAGAAGAAGCGTGCCCGTTTGGAAGTCCAGGGCAAGAAGGACGCCAAGCAGGCCAAGCGCCTCACCGAGGAACTCGAGTGGGTACGCTCCAACGCCAAGGGCCGCCAGACCAAGTCCAAGGCCCGCCTGGCCCGCTACGAGGAGATGGCTGCCGAGGCTGACCGCACGCGCAAGCTTGACTTCGAAGAGATCCAGATTCCCCCGGGCCCCCGCCTGGGCGGGCTGGTCCTGGAAGCGAAGAACCTGCAGAAGGGCTTCGATGACCGCACCCTGATCGACGGCCTGTCCTTCACGCTTCCACGCAACGGCATCGTCGGCGTCATCGGCCCCAACGGTGTGGGCAAGTCCACGCTGTTCAAAACCATTGTGGGCCTGGAGCCGCTCGACGGCGGTGAGCTGAAAATCGGCGACTCCGTCAAGATCTCCTACGCTGACCAGAGCCGCGGCGGCATCGATCCGAACAAGACCCTGTGGGAAGTTGTTTCCGACGGCCTGGATTACATCCAGGTGGGCCAGGTCGAAATGCCGTCCCGCGCCTATGTTGCCGCTTTCGGCTTCAAGGGGCCGGACCAGCAGAAGAAGGCCGGGGTGCTCTCCGGTGGTGAGCGCAACCGCCTCAACCTTGCCTTGACCCTCAAACAGGGCGGTAACCTGCTCCTCCTTGACGAACCCACCAACGACCTCGACGTCGAGACCCTCAGCAGCCTTGAAAACGCGCTGCTGGAGTTCCCGGGCTGCGCCGTGGTGGTATCACACGACCGCTGGTTCCTGGACCGCGTGGCCACCCATATCCTGGCCTACGAAGGTGACGAGGAGAACCCCTCCAAGTGGTACTGGTTCGAGGGTAACTTCGAATCGTATGAGGAGAACAAGGTAGAGCGGCTCGGACCCGATGCGGCCAAGCCGCACCGCGTCACCCACCGCCGCCTCACCCGCGACTGATCGTAAAATGGCCGGCACCCGTCAGGGGTGCCGGCCTTTTTGCTGCCTGCCTGACGTCAGGCCCGCCCGGCTTTGCGGATCTGGTGCTCCAGGACTTTGGACTGGAAGGCACCCGCGACTTTGCTTTTCAGGTCTGTGGGAACCCGGACCATGCCCTCCTGGGCTACGGAGGCAACATGCTGCCCGGCCCGGTTGAAGATCTTGCCCGTGGCAAGGCCGCGGGCTCCCTGGGCACTGGGGGATTCCTGGACGTAGAGCAGCCATTCGTCCACGCGGGCGGGGCGGTGCCACCACATGGCGTGGTCAAGGCTGGCCACGCTCATCCCCGGCGTGATCCAACTCAGCCCGTGGCGGCGCAGGATGGATTCCAGCAGCGTGTAGTCGCTAGCGTAGGCCAGGGCGGCCCGGTGCAGGTTCGAATCGTCCGGCATGGGCCCGAACGTCTTCATCCAGACGGCGTTCCGGGCCTCCTTCTTGCCCTTGGCCGAAACGTAGAGCGGCGGGGTGACGTGCCTGATATCGAAGGGCCGCTCGTAAGCCCAATGCTGTGCGATGGGGTGGTCGAACTTGCCCAGCAGGTCAGCCGTGCTGGGCAGCGACTCAGGATCGGGAATGCCGGCGGGCATCTCGGATTCGTGGTCGAGGCCTTCGTCCAGGTCCTGGAAGGACGCGATCATCGAGAGGATGGGCACGCCTTCCTGGTAGGCGTGGACGCGCCTGGCTGAGAAGGACCGGCCGTCACGCAGGCGCTGGACACCGAACGTGATGGGCTTGTTGGCATCGCCTGGCCGCAGGAAGTAGCCATGCATCGAATGAACAAACCGCTCGGGGTCCACCGTCCGCATGGAAGCGACCAGCGACTGAGCCAGTACCTGGCCGCCGAACACGCGCTTAGCGGGCTGCTGCTGCGATGGGCCAAGGAAGATGTCTTCGTCAGTCCGGGCGCCTTCAAGCTCACCGAGGTCAAGGAGCTGGATGAGCGTTTCGGTGGGGTCGCCGCTGGGCGGCGCCAGCAGTCCGGTTTCGGCTTCAGTCATGGTTTGACTCTAGACGTCGCCCCGGCGCTGCTCAACCAAGGCGCAGCCGGTAGTGTTCTTAATGTGTCTGACCTACTTACCAAGTCCTTCCGGTTCGCAGATCCGCGTGATCTCGCCGATCTGCGAACCTTTGCCACCCGTGCCAAAACCGTGGACGACGGCGCCATCCGGCTTCAGGCCGCAGGTTCCGTTCTCGCGGCATACGTGTGCGTTTTGCGGCCACGGCTGTTGGGGGAATCCACTCCCACCATCCTTGGCCTGCGCACGATGGGGCTTGCGGAACCGTCCGCGATTGACGTGACGGTGCCGCTGTCAGCGGTCCTTGACCGTCTAGCCAGGGCAGGGGAGGACGACGTCGAGCTGCCGGTTCCACCGTCCACCGTCACCGAATCGTGGACGGGCGTCGGGGCGCCGCGTACTGGCTGGGAGCTGGTGGGTGCGCTATCGGACGCCGAACTCCGGCGCGCCGCCGAAAAAGGTATCACCGAAGTGGCGGGCATCGTGCCCGCCCAGCCGGGGGCGCTGATCGTTAACAATGCCCGCGCCGCTGTATGGGGCCGGGCCCTTGATGACTCCGGCCTGCCGGCAGGCGCCGCATTCGCGGCCCTCACCCTTGGATTCCTCGCAGACGGGGACCAGAAGCTCTACCGGGCCGGCCGTTGGTTCCGCCTCAGCGGTCCGCGCGGCCACGTTCTGGCGCGGACCGGCAGCGGCCTCTAGTACCCGGCCAGCCGCCGTCGTACGCGTGAAGCTGCCCGGCCCGCCTCAGGCGTCCGAGGGGCTGTTGACCATGGACAGTGCGGCGCGTTCCATGTAGTCCCAGAGCGTTCCCTCGTACAAGGGAGGCAGTGCCAGGGCATCCACGGCGGTCCGCATGTGGAACAGCCAGCGGTCCTTCGCCTCGGGCGTGACCCGGAACGGGACGTGGCGCATCC
The DNA here is from genome assembly GCA_035692345.1 of Arthrobacter sp. Taxonomy (GTDB): domain Bacteria; phylum Actinomycetota; class Actinomycetes; order Actinomycetales; family Micrococcaceae; genus Arthrobacter. Next base: position 2,946 of record DASSIA010000138.1, read on the forward strand.
GCAGCCGCGGGTGCCCGCGCTCCTCGCCGTACGTGGTGGGGCCGCCCCAGTACTGCTCCAGGAACATCAGGAAGCGCCGTTTGGCCGGCTCAAGGTCCTCTTCCGGGTACATCGGGCGCAACAGCGGGTCAGTAGCGACGCCGTCGTAAAAGACATCGATCAGCCTGACGAAGGTGTTGTGTCCGCCAACGGCCTCGTAGAAGCTGTCCGTATAGTCTGGCTGGCTGAAGGGATCGTTCTGCATAAGCTGGCGTGGCTGCTGCGGTTCGGCGGGTGTTGTCATGTCTCTATTCTCCGGCCTTTTGCTCAGTCTTTTTTGCCTCGGTGGCGGGCGCACTCAGTGCAGTGTCAGTGTCCGGCCCGGCCGCCGGCGATTCCGGCACCGGCACGTAGTTGCCCTGCGAACGGTTGCCGACCCGCAGGATCTCGCCGTTGCGCAGGTACCAGATGGCGCCGTCGTCGGAGCGGACCCGGGTGATGCGCAGGCCCATGGACTCGACCACACCCACAACCTCGCTGGTTTCGATGACGTCGCCGATCCCGTACTGGTCCTCGATGGTGATGAAGATCCCCGCGAGAAAGTCGCGGATCAGCTGTTGGGCGCCGAAACCGATGGCCACACCCAGGATGCCGACGCTCGTGAGCAGCGGCGCGATGTTGACGTCGAGGTTTTGCAGCACGTACATGATGGTGATGACGGCCACCAGGACA
>DASSIA010000139.1:0-3032 GCA_035692345.1 Arthrobacter sp.
AGTCAGTGAACATGCCCCGGCCAAAATCAGTGCAGGCCAGGCCTACGTGACCGGCCTGATCAACACCATCATGAGCGGCCCGGACTGGAACAGTACGGCCATCTTTCTGACCTGGGACGATTGGGGTGGCTTTTACGATCATGTGAACCCGCCGGTGGCGGACAGCAACGGTTACGGCCTGCGGGTACCCGGCCTGGTGATCAGCCCTTACGCCAAGAAGGGAAACATCGACCACCAGGTGCTCAGCCACGATGCGTACATCAAATTCATCGAGGACGACTTCCTGAACGGACAACGTCTGGACCCGGCGACGGACGGCCGTCCCGACCCCCGTCCCGGCGTCCGCGAAACCAACCCGCTGCTCGGTGACCTGGCCAACGACTTCGACTTCAACCAGGCACCGGCGCCGCCGCTGATTCTTTCCAACGGCACCACGTACTGACGTGGGCACGCGGCCCCACGGGACCCAGCCCCAATCCGGCGCAGAAAAGCCGGTGCAGCTGCACGCGGCAACTGCACCGGCCCGTAGGACGAATATTCAGAACTTATGGATCATTTCCCATTCGCGGCTCCTCATATCCCGGCTGTCACTTCCGGGTTTATTTCCTCTCGCCGGCCATCCTGGAGAACAGCCAGCCGGCAGCAGCCATTACTACGCCCAGCACCAGCAGGGTCCAGCTGTCAGCCATGTTAAACGACAGGAAATTGGCCGCCGAACCAACTCCGACACTGAGCCCGAAAATGCTGAGGATGATGTACAGCGCCCCTGCCCCGATGAGGAAGTTCCGGGCGCCATGCTCGTTGCGCGACATCGCCCAGCCGGCTGCGCCGATGGCCAGCTGCACGATATTGAGCAGCATGGATACCTGGAACAGGCCAAGGAACATGGCGTGGGAATTGGGCCCAACGAACAACAATTCGCTGTACTGAGTGGTGACGCCCGGGATAAAGCCGAGGACACCGACCAACATCAGGACAATACCTGCACCCATGCCGGCGTTCTGGACGTCTGCGCGCCCGAAATGAATGCCGTGTGCATGTGGGGATGCGGTTGTCATTTTTCTGCCTCCAACCACTGATTGCGGACATTCCAATTTTACGGCGGACCTGTGGAAAAAGCGCCTGTCGCAGACCGGCCCGGGGGTCCGGCCGTGACACCATGGGAGACGATGAAACTGCGCGCTGATCAGACCGGAGACCGTGGTCTTCCCATGCCCTTATGGCTTCAGGGTGCCCTCGAATCGGCGCAGGCGGCCGTCATCTCGGCGCTCCTGGCGGTGGTCCCCATCGCAGCCGTATGGGCCACGGCAGGTTTCCAGAACACGGCCTTGGACTCCCTGGCCCGCCTCGCAGGCCAGGCCTGGCTGCTGATTCACGGGGTGCCACTGCAGCTGGCCCTGGTGTCCGGCGATGGTGCGGCCGGCCGCTCAGGCTCCGGCATGCTGACCCTGGTTCCCCTTGGCCTGACCCTCATTCCGTTCCTTCTCGCCTGGCGTGCGGGACGGCGCCTCGCGCGGGCCTCCTATACGGACCAGCTGTGGCAGGCACTGCTGGGGTCCTGGGTGGTCTACGCGGCATTCGGTGCGGCCACGGGGTTCGTGTGCCGCACGGCCGACGTCGTTATTAACATCTTGTTCGCGATGCTGATACCGCTGATCCCGTTCGCCCTCGGCATGGTGATCGGCGCGCGCCGCGAGGCAGGCTCCTGGAGCCGGCTGATCGGCGTCGACGCCGTCGACTGGATCTCGCGCACCAGCCAGCATTCCCGCTGGGCGGGCTCCTATCTGGGCTCGGCGGCGAAGGCCGGCAGCGTGGCTTTGGTCGCGGTGCTGACGCTCACGTGTGCGCTCCTGGCGGTGGACCTCTTCATCCATTGGAACCTGGTGATTGCTGTCTATGAAGGGCTCGACGCCGGCGCGGTAGGCGGTGCGGCCCTCACCATCGCGCAGCTTGGGTATCTCCCCAACCTCGCGGTATTTGCGCTGGCGTGGGTCTCCGGCTCCGGCTTTGCGCTGGGTGTGGGATCGCAGGTCGGTCCGCTGGGTACCGCCACGGGGCCGCTGCCATCCATCCCGGTGTTCGCCGCTATCCCGGCAGGTCCGCTGGACTACGGGTTCGTAGTGCTGCTGGTTCCGGTCCTGGCTGGTGTCCTGGCCGGCTGGTGGTTCCTGCGCGAAGGCGAAAACCACTTCGACGAGTGGCTCTCCATCAAGATCCACACCCGCTGGTTCACGGCCACGGTGTCCACGCTTGCCCTCGGCGCGCTGGTGGGGGTTGTATCGGGTCTGCTGGCCGCCGGGCTGGCCTGGCTGGCCCGCGGCTCCGCCGGACTCGGCCGCCTGACAGACATCGGACCCGACCCCTTGTGGACAGGACTCTGGCTAGCCGTGGAGGTGGGCATCGGCGTCGTGATTGGTTACGCAGCCGGGCCGTGGCTGGAACGCCAGCAGCACCTGGACGCGGACATGGAACTGGCCCGCTGACTTTCGCTGTCTGCTGCGGGTGGCTGCTACGGCAGCCCCGGCAGCGAGCCTTCCAGGTGGACCCGGCAGTTGGAGAGCGCCTGGTCCGTGATGGCCTGCCGCGAGCACGCCTGGAAGTCCTGTACCTGGCGGAAAAACAGGGCCGTGGCAAGAATGACCAGCAGCATGATCAGCGACAGCAGCAGGCCCGAGATGGTGCCGACCAGGACCAGCCTGGATTCCTTGAGCCTGGCCGACCGGACCAGCAGGAGGATTCCCAGCACAAGGCTCGTGGCCGTCAGGATCCCGGTGAGCCAGAGGTAGCTGACGTCGAGCTGGTAGACGAAGAAGGCGCCCAGCACAGTGAGTATGAAGATCCGGAACAGGTTGCGGGTTTTGGCGAGCGAGTCTTTGGCGGCCTCGCTGAGGGGCGGTTTGGTCCGCTGTTGGCCAGCCGGTTCCGGGGTGGTGTTCATGTTTTCCAGCCTACGCGAGCGTGCCCATAAGCTAGACCCATGCGCATCGTAGTCCTCGTTTCCGGTACCGGGTCCAATCTCCAGGCAGTCATCG
>DASSIA010000140.1:0-12063 GCA_035692345.1 Arthrobacter sp.
ACCCGGATCCTGTCCGAGGAAATCTTCGGGCCCGTCGCGCCGATCATCACGTTCGGCACGGAGGAGGAAGCGATCCGCCTGGCCAACAACACCGAGTACGGTCTCGTGGCCTACGTGTTCACCAGGGACCTGAACCGCGGCCTCCGGATGGGGGAGCGGCTCGAGACCGGCATGCTCGGCCTGAACGCCGGCGTCATCTCCAATGCCGCCGCACCGTTCGGCGGCGTCAAGCAGTCCGGGCTGGGACGTGAAGGCGGCCTCGAAGGCATCGAGGAATACCTTTACACCCAGTACATCGGCATTGCCGACCCTTACGCCGGCTGACCGGGCCTTCCCCGGGGCCGAAAGCTCCGGCCGTCCCGGATGCTAATGATCATCCCTGATCCGGACCAGGCCGTCGCGCGCCCGCGACCACGGGCGTGCGGCGGCCTTCGCCGCAAGGAGCGCCAGCTTGCGGATCCCCTTGACGGGCGCGGCCAGGAACCGCGCCCACCGGCCCAGGACCGACGCCGGCAGCCAGGTGGCGCGGAATCGCCGGGGCAGCGGTGCGTTGTTCCGCAACGACTCCTGCACCGCGGTGATCCGCGAAGCCACCGACCCCGGCGTCGTGCCGCCGGCCGCATCCGGCACGGGAGGGCCGTAGTGCCGCCGCTCGAAGTCGGACGTCAGTGTCAGGACGGCCTGATGCGCGGCGTCATCCATGCCTCCCGCCACGCCTAGAAGGACCGAACGGCGGAGCCGGGCCGAATATGTCCGGGGCGTCTCGCTGGGCAGCGGTGGCAGGCCGTAATCGGTGCCGAGGTCGCGGAGTTCAGACCATGCCAGTGGAATCGCATCTTCAGCGGCCGGATCCTGCCTCCGGAGCCGCCGGGCACGGCGACGCATCCGCACCAGCCGCGGCGACGCCATAAGGAGGACCAGGACCACGGCACCCCCGGTCCCCAGCAGCCACGCGGTGAGCTGCTGTCCGGGATCGTTCACTCCACTGCCGGCGCCGGGCAGGGGAGCGGCTGACGCGCCGTTTGCAGGGATTGGCCCCTGGGCTCCCGGGAGCAGGCCGAGGTTGTCATCCAAGAGCCCGGGAGCGCCGGGGGTGGCTGCCTCCGTGGCGTACGCGGGCACCACACCGCGCGACGGGGTGGGCTCGAACGGCACCCACCCCAATCCCTGGAAGTACAACTCGGGCCAGGCGTGCGCATCGCGGGCGTCCACCTCGAACTCCGGCAGTGCACCCAGGCCGGCGATGGAGACGGTGGAACCGGTGGACCGGCCGGGCGCGTAGCCAACGGCGATCCGGCTGGGGATGCCCTCGAGCCGGGCCATCACGGCCATCGCGGACGAGAAGTGGATGCAGTAACCGCTTTTTTGGGTGAGGAAATCTGCCAGCACCGAAAGCCCGTTACCGTCGTAGCCGCCCTGGACGGGGGACTGGAGCGAGTACGTGAACTCCCCTGACCGCAGGTACTTCTGGATGGCCATGGCCTTGCCATACCCGGTGGTGCTGGACGCTGTCACCACATCAGCGGTCCTGCGGACGATGTCCGGAACGTTGCCCGGAACCCTGGTGAAGTCCGCCGCGATGCCGCGCGCCGCCGGCGATGACTGCTGCAGGGCGGTGGCCGTGATTTTGGGCATCGATGACACCACAATGTATTGCTGGGCGCGGGAGTTGGTATCTGATCCCTTCACCGACAACGTGGCAGGGTCCAACGTCCAGGTGCCATTGAGCCCACGGATGGATTCCGGTGCGTAGGGTAACGGCAGGTAGGGGCTGGTGAAGGCGCCAGTGTCCACCGCGGTTACCTGGCGGACCTGCTCCTCGGCATTGATCTCGTAACCGGCCTCGATCTGCCCGCCCACCGGCCGGCGCTCGGCGTCGCGGTCATCAGGACCCCAGGAGTCGCCGTCGAAATTTTCCACCGTCACCGAGCGCAGATACACGGGCGTGGCCGCGTTCGTGGCATAAGTGATCCGTCCGCTCCCCGCGGGTGTCCGCAGGCTGCTGCCCAACGTGATCATGGGATTCAAGCCCGTGCCGGTGCCCCATGGGTTCAGCCGGGAGCCCTGCGGAAACGTTCCCTGGTCGAAGCCGGGGATGGCCAGGGGCACTGTCAGGGTTGCAACCAGTGCCACGGTTCCCGTCAGCAGGGCCCGCCGAAGGTGGCCCGGATTCCGGCCCCTGTCAGCCGACGTGCGGGAGTCGGGCGCAAACCACTGCGCGGCCGCCAGGATCAGCAGGTAGCCCGCCACCGTGGCGCTGAAGCCCCAGAGCCCTACGCTTTGGGGTTTCACCATGGCAGGGACCACCAGTATGGCCAGCAGTCCCAGGCCGGTTGTTGCCGGCATGCCCAAGGGAACAGCCAGTGCATCGATGAGGATGGCGGTCAGACCCAGGGCCGTGCAGATGACCATGACGATCCCGGCGTTGGGTGCCACCGGTGCACTCTCGGCGAGGACGGTCTCGCTGGCGCGCCGGATGAACGTGCCCAACGCCGTAAAAGTAGCTCCGGACGGGATGAAGCCGGCAATGGCTGTGCTCCGGAAGAACGTCAGCGTGAGGACCGCGACGAGGGATGCGAAGGCGCCGGCCGCCACCAGGAGAGGGTGGGCGCGCAGGGCGCGGAGGCTCGCGATGGTGAGGCATACCGCCACCACCGTGGTCAGCACGGGGAAGTACCAGGCCCAGCCGCGCAGGACGCCGTTGAGGGAAAGGGCGGCCCCGGCCACCGAGACGGCGACGGCGCCGGCCATGGCCCAGGGATAGGCGCCGACCCGGATCCGCGCACGCGGCTGTCCGGCCGAGGCTGTGCCAGGGAGCGTTGGCGGCTGTTCGCGGGAGGAGTGGCGTTCCGGTGCCAGTGTCAACGACCCACCCCCGCTCCGCGACGGACATCCGCGGCTGCTGTAGCGGGCACGGTGCCACCCTGGTCAAAGCTGCTCCACGCCTCCGGGACGGGCGTTGCGGGTGATACTGCAACGGCCCGCCAGCCGCCCTGGCGGAGGGTCTCCAGGGAGTCCTCCGAATCCGCCGGCCGGTCCGAAACGATGATCGCGAAGGCATTTGCTCCGTACCCCGCGCCCGGGGCCAGTGCCCTGGCTTCAGCCGGCAGGATCTTGCCCAGCACCGCGATAACCGGCCCGCGCATCCGGTGGGCAGAGAGCTTGTCCATCAGATTGTCGTCGAAGACAGCCGTGCCCGTGTCCTCTCCGCCGTGTTCCCGGGCCGTGTGGTGCGGCCCGGAGAGCTGGATCGCGGCCAGGCTTTCGGCGATCGACTGCAGTCCCGCGGCCCCCGTGAACTCTTCCGCCTCAGGCTCCGGTGCTGACAGCGAGCGGAGGAAGCCGGGTTCGCCGCCGGGATCCAGGACCCGCAGGGCGTAGTTCCGTTCCGCAAGGTGGGCGCAGATGGACATCGCCGCAACTACTGCCCACTCAAAAGTGCCGCTGGTGACCAACTCGTGGCCGTCCATCGCCGCGCTTCCCCCGAAACCGTGGCCGTGGCCGCCGTGAAACGCTGCGAACCGCTGGTCCAGGATGATGGTGGCTTCCGGCGTCGTCACGGATTCCTCCTGCCGCACCATCAGGGCACCGTGGCGGGCTGTGGCCGCCCAGTGGACCCTGCGCATGGGATCGCCGGGCCGGTACTCGCGGGTCATGATGTCATCGTCACTGGGATTGGCCCGCGTTCGGGTTGCCGTAATGCCGTCGTTGCCGCGGGCGCCCGCGAGCCCCGTCGTGGGAAGTTCGACGGCGGCGGGCGTCACGGTGAGCACGTCGCCGTCGTCGATGGCCCGCCGGTGCAGGGACAAACCGAACGGATCCGTGAACTCCGCGGTCACGGGACCGATCAGGTACTGCCCGCGTTTGGAGGATCGCAGGTGGTATTCGTACCGGCTGGTGCCGCCCCTGGCGGAGCGGGCGGGGAAGCGGAAGGCCGGGGACTCGCCGAACCGCGGCGGCAGACGTTCCGCCATCATGGCCTGGCTGCCACCGGCACCGGTCCCCGTAACGGCCAGCCGCACGGTAGTGGAGGCGGAAGTCTCCACCGGAGAAGGACTGAACTCGCGGTAGACCCTGAACCGTGGTTGCACGAGCCTGATGCCGGCCAGGGAAACCAGGGGGAGGACGATCAGGAGGACACCCAGGCTCAGGAGGTCCCGCCGACCCATGACCTGTGCTGACACCAACGAGACCACGCCCGCAGCCAGCAACCCCCAGCCACGATGGCTGAAGAGGTGCCGGGGCAGCCGGTCAAGCAGCGCCATGTGACCGCCCGCCTAATGGTTCCGGCGAAGCCCGGCCGGCGCGGTCGAGGGCCGGGCCGTACTGTTCACCGGATCCTGGCTCACCGGGAGCCGTGACAGGATCCCGCGGATGACGCTGTGCGGAGTCTCGCCGGCGCCGGCTGCTTTACGGTCCAGGATGATCCGGTGCGCCAGCACGGATTCCGCCACGCCCGCCACGTCGTCGGGCAGGACGAAGTCACGGCCGTCCAGGGCCGCTGTGGCTTTGGCGGCCCGCAGCAGCTGGAGCAGGGAGCGCGGACTGGCGCCCAACCGCAGCAGGGGGCTGTCGCGCGTGGCGCGTCCCACCGCGACGGTATATTCCTTGACCGCCTGCGACACGTACACCTGCTGGACGGTGGCGATCATCGCCGCGACGTCCGCCGCGGTGACCACCGGGGAGACCTTCGCCAGGGGAGACGTTGCCTGATGTGTCTCCAGCATTTCGATCTCGGAGTCCTGGTCCGGGTAGCCCATGGAGATCCGCGCCATGAAGCGGTCGCGCTGGGCCTCGGGCAGGGGATAGGTGCCCTCCATCTCGATGGGGTTCTGGGTGGCCACCACCATGAACGGTTCGTCGAGTTTGTACGAATCCCCGTCCACCGTGACCTGATGCTCCTCCATGCACTCCAGGAGGGCGGATTGGGTCTTGGCGGACGCGCGGTTGATTTCGTCACCAATAACGATGTTGGCGAAGACGGCACCCGGGCGGAATTCGAACAGCCGCGATGACTGGTTGTAGATCGAAACGCCCGTTACGTCCGAGGGCAGCAGGTCCGGGGTGAACTGGATGCGGCTGACCGTACAGTCGATGGTCCGGGCGAGGGTTTTCGCCAGCAGGGTCTTGCCCACACCGGGCACGTCCTCAAGGAGGAGGTGGCCCTGTGCAAGCAGGACCGTCAGGGCGAGCCGGGCCGCATCCGATTTGCCGTCAATGACCGTGTTGATCGATTCCAGGATGCGCCGGCTGGCCGCGTGGAATGCCGCAGCGTCCATGGCGGGCGGCTTGTGCCCGTTAAGGTGGCTGGCCTGCTCACTGGCGTCGGTGAAACTCCTGCCGGGCGTGGTTAGCTCATTAACGGCAGTGCGGCGGTGGGAGTCCATCTGCGCTCCTTTCAGCCCGGGGATCACCCGGGACGGGACAGCAGGCCTGCCTTTGCCCGACGGTGGGCATTCGCATCTTCCAACCAGCCTACTAACACAACTGCCCTGCCTGACAGGGAGTTCCGGTAATTCGGCTCCGGATCCGCCGCGGTTAGGGTTGAAGGATGTGCAATTCGCAGATTCCCGCCGCCTATCGGTCCCTTGGGGCAGGCGTTCCTGCAGGTTCCGGCCGGCCGCGGCAGGATTATCCGCCGGCGCCGGAGCCGTTGCCGGTCCCCGTGATGGACAACCACACGCATCTTGATTTCCCCGACGGCGAACGTCCGGTGGCCATCGCCGCCGCCCTGGACGCGGCCCAGGCCGTCGGAGTCCAGGGCGCGGTCCAGGTGGGCTGCGACCTCGAGTCGTCCCGGTTCACGGTCCAGGCCGTTGACCTGGACACCAGGTTGCTGGGGGCCGTGGCACTGCATCCCAACGACGCACCGGACTATGCCCGGCGCGGTGAGCTGGAGGGGGCGCTGGCGGAGATAGAACAACTGGCTGCCCATCCCCGCATCCGCGCCATCGGCGAGACCGGCCTTGATTTTTTCCGCACGGAAGGGGAAGGACTGGCCCACCAGCGTTATTCGTTCCGGCGGCACATCGACATTGCCAAGCGCCTTGACCTGACGCTTCAGATTCATGACCGGGACGCGCACGACGACGTTGTGCAGGTGCTGCGCGAAGAGGGGGCACCCGAGCGGGTGGTGTTCCATTGCTTCTCAGGTGATGAGGCGCTCGCCAGGATCTGCAACGAGGCGGGCTGGAACATGTCCTTTGCCGGCACCCTGACCTTCAAGAATGCAGCCAACCTCCGTGCCGCGCTTGCCGTGGCGGACCCGGACCTGGTGCTGGTGGAAACAGACGCCCCCTTCCTGACTCCGCATCCGCACCGGGGCCGTCCGAATGCCAGCTACATGGTCCCGTACACCGTCCGGGCCATGGCCGAATTGACAGGAACCGACCTCGCCGCGCTGTGCGCCCGGATCAGTGAAAATACCGTGCGGGCGTACGGATCCTGGGCGTGACGCCGGCCTCGCCGCCGGGCCGATCGCGTATACCTCGTATGTAAATTTCTTGGCCGCTTTATAACGCTACGGTTACAGTGGAGGATTATTAGCCGGGGTCGGGGAAGGCCTTCGGATAATTCACTTCATTCGCAGCAGGACCAGGCAGGGCTCAGATGCCCCCTGCCTGCCGCGCGAAGTGTGGCGGCGCAACGGTGCCCGGAGCTGTCCCCCAAGGTCATGCGCCGGCTATTTCACTGCGTTTTTCCCCGTGCCCGGATGGACCTAAAGTTACGGGCAATCGTGGTCAAGTTCTTCACAACGGACGGCAAGTTCAGTTTTATCAAGATCGGCACCCAACTGGTGGTGCTGTGCGCGCTGGTGTTGGGCCTGGTGGCCTTCGTCGGAAATAACAAAACGGTAACCCTCAATGTCGACGGGAAAGTGACTTCGGTCCAGTCCTTCGGCGGCACTGTTGGCCAGGTCGTCAAAAGCGCAAACGTAGAACTGAAGCCGGCTGACCGCGTCTCGCCCTCGGCGGACGCCAGCGTGGAGAACGGCACTGTCATCAACGTCAACATGGCCAAGGCCGTGAAGGTCAGCCTGGACGGGGCGGAGAAGACCGTCAGCACCACGGCGCCGGACGTTGCAGGCCTCGTTACGGAACTTGGAGTGGCCAGCGCCTCGTCAGTGTCCGTCCCCAAGGACGCGCCACTGGCCGTGGACGGATCATTTGTCGCCATTTCCACTCCCAAGACCATCAGCATTGTTGCCGACGGCAAGGTTTCCCCGTCGACCACGACGGCGCAAACGGTCGCCCAGGTGCTTGCGGACGCGGGCATCACCCTTGGCGCCGATGACCGTACGTCCCAGCCCGGCAACGCGCACGTGGTGAACAACATGGTGGTGAAGGTGTCCCGCGTGGACACCAGCCAGACGGCAGCCACCACGGAGGATGTAGCATTCGAAAGTCTCACGACGGAGAGCGCTGACATGGTCAAGGGAGAGAAGCAGGTCACCCAGGCAGGTACGGCCGGCAAGGTCAACAAGACCTTCAAGCTGGTGCTCGTTGACGGCCGCGAAGCCTCGCGGACCCTGGTCTCCGAAGCAGTAACCGTGCAGCCGGTAACCGAAAAGGTCACCGTGGGCACCAAGGCAAAGCCTGTACCCGCCGCGGGCGCCAACACCGGCGCCGCAGCCCCGGGCATGATGAACGAAGCCATGTGGGACAAGATCGCCCAGTGCGAGTCCACCGGCAACTGGTCCATCAACACCGGCAATGGCTACTACGGCGGTCTCCAGTTCAATATCCAGACCTGGATCGGCGCCGGCGGCGGCGCGTACGCCCCGAACGCCAGCCTGGCCACCAAGGCACAGCAGATCGATATCGCCAACCGCATTTATGCACAGCGTGGCCTGCAGCCGTGGGGCTGTGGATGGGCTGCCTCAAGCTAGGCAGAACTGAACACCCGCGCCTGCGGCAGCTGACCACAGCCGCCAGGCAGCTGGCAGCGGCCGGTCCCGGATTTCGCGGGGCCGGCCGCTGCTGTTAACGGGGTAATAGTCGGCTGGCCCGTCGCGGCGGCCGGGATAGGATACCTAGGTGACTGAACCGACTGCCGCCGCGCCCGCACCCCTCTTCGGCGCCTCCGACATACGCCGGCTGGCGGAAGAAATCGGCATCCGGCCCACCAAGACACTGGGCCAGAACTTTGTCATCGACGGCAACACCATCCGCCGCATCGTCTCGGTTGCCAACATCGGGCCTGCCGAGACCGTGCTGGAAGTCGGGCCGGGCCTGGGTTCACTCACGCTTGGCCTGCTGGACGCCGCGCAGACGGTGGTCGCCGTCGAAATCGATCCCGTCCTGGCGGCGAAGCTGCCGGAGACCGTGCGGGCATGGCGGCCGGAAGCGGCAGGCTCGTTCCACCTTGTCCAGGCGGACGCCATGAAGGTGACCTCCCTCCCGGTTGAGCCCACCGCGATCGTGGCCAACCTTCCCTATAACGTGGCCGTTCCAGTGGTCCTGCACCTGCTCCAGTATTTCCCCAGCCTGCAGCACGGGCTGGTCATGGTCCAGGACGAGGTGGCCGACAGGTTGGCCGCCGGACCCGGGTCAAAAACCTATGGTGTGCCGTCCGTGAAGGCGGCGTGGTACAGCAGCATGCGCAAGGCCGGTGTGATCGGCATGAACGTCTTCTGGCCGGCGCCGAAGATCCAGTCCGGCCTGGTGGCCTTTACACGGCGGGAACCACCTGTCACCACCGCCACCCGCGAGCAGGTGTTCGCCGTCATTGACGCCGCCTTCGCCCAGCGCCGGAAGACACTGCGGGCTGCCCTGGCCGGCTGGGCCGGCGGAGCGCCCGAAGCCGAGCGCTGCCTCATCGCCGCCGGCGTGGATCCAACGGCACGGGGCGAAGTCATCGACATCCATGCCTTCGCCCGGATCGCAGAAGCCCGCGAGGCCACCGCATGAAGGCGCCCGCCGGGCGGTTCTCCGCGCGGACTGTCCGGGTGAAGGCGCCAGGGAAGGTCAATGTCTCCCTGGACGTCGGGCCATTGCGTCCTGACGGCTACCACTCAGTGGCCAGTGTCTACCTCGCGGTTTCCCTCTACGAGGAAGTGGCGGCTACCAGCACGGAGACGCCCGGGATAACTGTCAGCATCAGCCCCGACAGCACGCTGGACCTGGACGGTGTGGATATCCCGCTCGATGAGAAGAACCTGGCCTACAAGGCCGCAGCCATCATGGCCGATGTTTCAGAGCACGCCACCGGGGTTCACCTGGAAATCACCAAGCGGGTCCCCGTGGCCGGCGGCATGGGCGGCGGCTCGGCAGATGCCGCAGCCACGCTTCTGGCCTGCGATGCCCTGTGGAACAGCGGGCTGTCGCGGGATGAGCTGGCCCATCTGGCCGCGGAACTGGGCGCCGACGTGCCGTTTTCCCTCCTGGGCGGAACCGCCGTCGGACTGGGCGTAGGCGACGAACTGTCGCCGGCTCTGGTCAAAGCCCAGACGGACTGGGTGTTGGTGGCCGCAGACTACGGACTGCCCACGCCCGAGGTCTTCCGCACCCTCGACCGCCTCCGCGACGCCGAGGGCGTGGAAACCTTGGAACCCACCACCGTGGATCCCAAGATCCTGCAGGCGCTGCGGAGCGGTGATGCCGACGCCCTGAGCCGCGTCCTGGTGAACGACCTCCAGCGGGCATCGATTGAACTTGCTCCCACGCTCCGGAATACGCTGGGGCGCGGCGAAGCGCTCGGCGCCCTCGCCGGGATTGTTTCCGGTTCCGGGCCCACCGTTGCCCTGTTGACCCATAATCCGGCAGCCGCCGAAAGCCTGGCCGAGGACCTGCGGCATTATGGGCTGACGGCCCTGGCCGTCCACGGGCCCGTCCACGGCGCGCGCATCATCTCCGATACCCTCCTTTAGAGCACTCCCAATCCCACCAGCAGCAGAAAGCAGTCCCCCTTGGCACACCTTCTTGGCGGCGAAAACCTCACGGTTTCGTACGCGACGCGCACCGTCCTGGACGGCATCACCCTCGGACTCGAGGAGGGTGACCGGATCGGCATGGTGGGCCGGAACGGCGACGGGAAGTCCACGCTGATGCGCCTCCTCGCCCTGCGCTCCACCCCTGACTCCGGCCGGGTGACCAAGCGCAGCGAGGTCAACATCGGCTACCTGGACCAGAGCGACGTGCTCGACGGCGACCTCACGGTGGGTGCCGCGATCGTGGGTGACCAGGCCGACTACGAGTGGGCCCGCAACCCGCAGATCCGCGAAGTCATGGGCGGGCTGGTGTCCGACGTCGACTGGCATGCCAACGTCCACGCCCTCTCCGGCGGGCAGAAGCGGCGTGTGGCGCTGGCCAAGCTGCTGATCGAGGACCACGACGTCATCATGCTGGACGAGCCCACCAACCACCTCGACGTTGAAGGCGTCGCCTGGCTGTCCCGGCACCTGAAGACCCGCTGGCGGGCCAACCAGGGTGCCTTCCTCGTGGTCACCCACGACCGCTGGTTCCTGGACGAAGTGTGCACCAAGACCTGGGAAATCCACGACGGCATCATGGACCCGTTCGACGGCGGCTACGCGGCTTACGTCCTGGCCCGGGCCGAGCGTGACCGCGCGGCGAACGTAATGGAAGGCAAGCGCCAGCAGCTCGTGAAGAAGGAATTGGCGTGGCTGCGCCGTGGCGCCCCCGCCCGCACGGCCAAGCCGAAATTCCGGATTGAGGCGGCCAACGCCCTGATCGCCGACGTTCCCGAGCCGCGCGACTCGACCGCCCTGAGCAAGATGGCCACCGCCCGGCTCGGCAAGGACGTCCTGGACCTGGAAAACGTCTCGCTCGATTTCCTCGGCGGCGACGCCGGGCAGAAGCTCTTCGACAACATCACTCTGCGGCTTGCCCCCGGGGAACGGCTCGGCCTGGTGGGTGTCAACGGCGCCGGCAAGACCACCCTGCTGAAACTCCTCAACGGCGAGATCGAGCCCACATCCGGCAAGGTCAAGCGCGGCAAGACCGTGGTCACCGCGGTGCTGACGCAGGAAGTCAAAGAGCTCGACGATGTCTCGGACCTGCGCGTCATCGAAGTCATCGAGCGCGAAAAGCGGTCCTTCAACGTGGGCGGCAAGGAATTCACGGCCGGACAGCTCGTGGAGCAGCTTGGCTTCACCAATGAGAAGCAATGGACCCCGGTCAAGGACCTTTCCGGCGGTGAGCGCCGGCGCCTCCAGCTGCTGCGCCTGCTGGTGGGGGAGCCGAACGTGCTGATGCTCGATGAGCCCACCAACGACCTCGACACCGACACCCTCGCCGCCGTCGAGGACGTCCTGGACGGCTGGCCGGGCACGCTGGTAGTGGTCAGCCACGACCGCTACCTGCTCGAACGCGTCACGGACCACCAGATGGCCCTGCTGGGCGACGGTAAGATCCGCGCCCTGCCGCGCGGCGTGGACCAGTACCTGGAACTCCGCGAATCCGCCCTGGCAGGGTCCACCATCACCGGCGGCGGCAACCCCGTCACCGGTCCGAGCGGCAGTTCCGCCCCCGCGGCCTCCGGCTCCTCGGAAGCCGAAAAACGCGACGCCCGCAAGGCCAAGAACCGGATCGAACGCCAGCTGGGCAAACTCGAACAGCAGGAAAAGAAGATCCACGACCAGATGGTCAAGAGCACAGCGGAATCCGACTTCGACGCCCTCGCCGACCAGAACAAAAAACTCAAGGACCTCGCCACCGACCGCGAAGCCCTGGAACTCGAATGGATGGAAGCCCTGGAAGTCCTCGGCGAGTAGCCCTTCCGCGTCGGCGCCGGTGCCGCTTGGGTGCCGCAGCCGGCCCTTCGGCGTCCGCCTTCCTTGGGTGCCGCAGCTGGCCCTTCCGCGTCGCTTAGACACGACGCGTGGAGGCCACTCCGGTCGCTGGGCGACCTCCATGCCCTGACGCGCCGCGATGCGCTCCTTTCGGAAGAACCAGCTCCGGCGAGCGGAAGTCACCTTCCCAAAGGATCGCCTCCCGACAAAGCACATCACCTCCCGCCGTGGAACAGTAGGCAACTAGCGGAACGTTTGGCAGGGGTAACTTGTGGAGCGCCCGAACAGAGATGTCGGCTATAGCGGCGCGG
>DASSIA010000141.1:0-8575 GCA_035692345.1 Arthrobacter sp.
GAAGTCCGCCAGGGTCTGGCGGGCATCTTCGAAAACCTCTGTTGCTTCCACGGCAAGGTGGTGGGCACCGCGGTGCACGGCAGCGTTGCGCTGTTCGTAAAACTCCTGCTCAGCTTCGATGACACTGAGCGGGTTTTGCGACGTGGCGCCCGAGTCCAGGTACACCAGGGGCTGGCCGTTCACCAGCTGGTCCAGCACGGGGAAGTCGTTTCGAATCCTGAGGACTTCGGCGTTGTCCATGGCCGGCACTGTGCGTTTCAGCGTGGCAGGCGTTGTTACGAGGGCCAAAGTTAACTCCTTGAGATGCCAATGGATTGACACTCAATTGTCCCACAACACCATTGTGGCGGCGGCCCGAGGGGCTGCCGCCACAATGGCTCCGGGCTTCAGCCCGCGGAAAGGAGGGCCGGCGACGGCTGGGGGGAGAGTCTCGGTCTCAGAAGACTCTGACGTCGCCGGCCCCGTCTCAAGCCAGCCGCAGGGCCGGAAGTTGGCGTGAAAACGAGGCCTGGAAAGTCCTTTGGCGGGATGCGGGGTGCGAGCCCCCGCGCTTTCCTGCCTCTTCAAGTTAAGCCCATGCAGGCGCCAGGCACACGAGTAGGCAGTACTCTACTTTTGCGCCGCCGGGCTACGGATCAGGCCCCGCTGCTACGCGTATCCCGGCGGCCACCACTTGGCGCCACAGGACAGGTTCACGGACGCAGTTGCGGGCGGCACGCCACGTGGTTCAGTGCGGAAGGGCCGTAGCCAGTTCGTCGCGGCTCCGCACTCCAAGTTTCACGTACGTGCGGTACAGGTGTCCTTCCACGGTCCGGACGGACACCATCAGCCGCTGGGCGATCTCCCGGTCCGTCAGCCCCTGGACCGCAAGCTCCACGATGTCCTGTTCCCGGCGCGTGAGGTGCACTGCGGGCGCTGCGGCGATGAACTGGCCCTCGCGGAACCGCTCGCCCAGTTCATGGTCGCATTTCTCCCGGAGCGCAACCGCCTGGCGGGCACGACGGCGCTCTCCGGCGGCCTCAAGGACGGAACTGGCCCGCGCGTAGGCCTCCCTGGCGAGGTTAACGAACCCGCTTGTTTCCAGACGGGCTGCAGTGTCCATGAGCAGATCGGCATCCGTGGAACCCCACTGACCCGCAAGGGTCAACATGGCTGCCGCCCACCGGCCCTCGACGTTTCCGGCCAGGGATCGGGCGAGGGGGATCACTGATTGGTCGCCCAGGTCCCAGCAGATGGCAAAAAGCTCCAGCAGCATGCCGGCACGGGCAGTGACATCCGGGGTGGTGGCCAGGGTGTGGAGTGCCGCCAGCCCCTTGCCGTCACGCGATACGTACTCCGAAGCGGCGGCCGCATAGGCAGCCGCCAGCAGTTCCTGGTAGGCGGCTCCCCGAGGTGAATCCTTGTGGTCGAGCTCCAGCCGGCCCGCCTGGGCGGCATCGCCTAGCCTCGCCGCTACATAGAACGCCAGCGCGGAGCCGAACCGGAAGATCTGCAGGGGATCGTTGAGCCGCAGGGACTCCACGGCCGGCAGCAGCATCTGGTAAGCACGTTCGATCCGTCCCTGCCGCAGCAGCGAATATCCGCGCAGGACCTGAAGGCTGCCGCCGAAAGCAGCGGCTCCCCGGGGATCGCCGGCAGCGTAATTCGCCATTTCCCGTTCAGCCGACTCCCACTCCCCCATGGCCAGGTAGCAGGCCACAAGACGGCTGAGGACGAATTCGTTGAAGAAGAACACGCTCTCCTGCAGTGCTGGCAGCTCCGAAGCCGCGAGCAGGGCGGCGTCCAGTCCCTGGACGGCACGTCCGGCGGACGAGAGCGAATGAGCCAGCAAGGCCAGCCCCACGGCACGCAGTGCGTCATCCGGAGCGCTGCCGGGGTTGCGGCTGCGCAGGTCGCGGACCTCATTCTCCAAAGCCTCATGGTTGCCGGCTTCGCCAAGTTCCAAAAGGTACACCAGTTGTTCCTGCCAGGACCTGCCCGGGCTGTCCGGGTCCGGTTCGGAATCCGGCGGGGTCCCGTTGGCCTCGTGCGGACTGTTGGCCGGTGCAGCCGCAGAGGCACCGGCGCTTTGGATGGTTTCCCGGAATTCGGCGGCAAAGACTGGCAGCGGGGTTCCCAGCGCCTGATGGGCCATGGCCCTGAGCATCAGCGCGGGGGCAGCCGCGGCCCCGTCCCCCAGCTGCAGCCAGCAGCCGTCAAGGGTCCTGGCCGACCCCGCGAAGTCGCCTTCGTTGAACAGTGCCCTCGCCTGGACAGCAGCTGCCTGCGGCACGAGGTCCGGGTCCAGAACCTTGGCCGCCATGGTCCGGCTGCTGTGGTTTCTGAAGTGGGCCAGGGCCGTTCCGGCGGCTTCCAACAGCTCCGGTCCGGGTGTCTTCAGCCCGCATTCGAGGGCCCATTCCACGGCCCGCATCCGGCTTTCGGACCCGGCGGGGGCGTTCCCCGGCTGGTCCCGGATTTTTTCCATCAGCTGCAGGCTCCGGGACACCGAGATGCTGGAGCGGAGCGCATCGCCGAACACGGCGTTCCACATCCGAAGGTCCGCCGGAGTGCCGGAGCCCTCAACCACCATCTGCTGGTCCAACAGGGAGCGCACCACTTCGGCGCCGCTGATGTCCTCGATGACTTTACGGCTTACCGGCCCGGCAAGGGCGATAAGCTTCAGGGCTTCCTGCTCTTCCGGCGTGCGGCGGAGCATGTCCTTGACGACGACGCCCGTGACTTTGGGTCCGTCGACCGGCAAGGGTCCAACCAGCACCCAGATCCCGTTCCGCTTGGCCAGTTGGCCACGTTCCGCGGCGTCGTGGAGCAATGCGTCAAGGATCCGGGGATTTCCGCCCGAGGCGCTCCAGATGGTGTCGATCGTTCCCGACGGGACCGTCCCGTCAAGGGCGTGGGTGAGGACTTCCTCGATCTGGTCCCGGTTCATGGGGCGGAGATCCACGCGGTCAGCCAGGCCGTCGTACCAGAGCTGTGCCAGCGGCTGGGGCAGCCCAGGCCGAGGCCTGCCTGCAGCAATCACGCTGGCCCAGCCGGCCGAGATCATGTCGGCCACGATGCTGGCGGTCGCCTCGTCCAGGTGGTGGGCGTCGTCCATCATCAACAGCAAGGGTGTGTCCTGGCCCGCCTTCAACTTCTCAAAATAGCTCCACACGGACCTGAGCACAGCCACCGGGGAGACGGAGTCCTCCGCGGTCAGCTCCGCCGTGTAGGGCGCCAGGACACCGAAAGGAACGCTGGCCAGCGACGAGCTTCCGTGGATCTGGACGATGATCATCTCCGCGGCAAGCCGCTCGGCGATCGCATCGGTCAGGGCAGACTTGCCGATGCCCGGCCCGGCCATCACGAAGACTGCCTGGCTGGTGCGGCTGCGGATGATGTTGCAGATCCGGTCCAGCGGTTCACGCCGTCCTGTGAGCAGGCGATATGCGGTCCCCGGTTTCGGAGCGTGGCCGTTAGACGAGTCCAGTCAGATCACCCCTGGAGGTTACGCCCAGTTTGGTGAAGACCTGGTACAGATGGCCTTCCACTGTGCGGACGGAGACGCCCATCTCAAGCGCGATGTCCCGGTTGGACGTGCCCCGGCCTGCCAGCCGGGCGATCTGCCGCTCCCTGCTGGTCAGGAGGGGGCTGCCGCTGCTGGGCACGATAGGAAGGCTTGCCACGGTTGCCGCGAGGATGTCCAGCCGGGCCTGGGCGGTGCGTGCTGACACGGAGTCGCCCGCCTGGCGCGCGTAATCAACGGCCAGCGCCATGCAACGGGCTTCAACGGCATCCAGCTCCAGTGTGGCCGCCAACTCCCCGCCGGCAAGCAGGGTCTTGGCATCGTGGGTCCTGCTGCCCACTGCGATCAGCCGCGAGATTTCGGCCAACGGGCCCTGGCGGTGCCCGGCCACTTCCTCCATAAGCCGGAAGTCGGCTTCCGTGCCGTTCACTGTAGCTCCGAGCAGGCTGATTCCGGCAAGCGTGAACCTGCCTGCTGCGATATCGCGGCGGGCGGACTCCTTCAGGCGCCGTGCGGCGTCGCTGTCCCCCAGCCACCTGGCCGCCATGTCGGCGCTGAATCCAGTGATGCTCATCGTGGCGTGGTCAGCGACTCCCTGGGTCCGTTGCAGCCGGTCCAGGTACTTGCGTGACTGCCCGGCATTGCCGATCTGCGCATACGCGAAAGCGATCGCCGCGTATGCCGCACGCAGGACGCTTTGGACGGGACGCAGTTCCAGCTGCGCTGCCGCTGACAGCAGCGAGTCAAGGGCGACAGCCCCGCGGCCGGAGTACACGTAAGCGATTCCGGCCATCAACTCCGCGGCCGCACTCCGGTACGGAAGTTGGTTGACGTCACGGGCTGACGGCGGGTCCAGGAGGTCAATGCACCGGCGCCACTGCCCGGCCGACAGGAGGACGGTATACGCCCGCCGGGCGTAGTTCTCGCGCAGGCCCACTATCTCGGCGGCGTCGGAAATCTGTCCGCCCAGCTGCCTCATCAGGCTCAGGGCGTCCATTTCCCGCCCTGTCATGGACAGGGCGCTCATGAGGATCACGGCGGCGTTCATCCTGAACCACGTATCGGGATTCTGCTCAGGGTCCGCCGCCGCCTCCAGGCCCGGGAGGGCTGACGCGTAGTCCCCGACAAAAGCCTTGTACTCATATTCGCTCAGGCTGATCCTGTTGGCGGCGGCAGCGACGGGCCCGGGCCATGCCCTGGCGATGCCGGTGTCCACACCAAGCCGCTCGCGCGCGGCCTGGAGCATGGCCGGAACGCGGTCGATGTGTTCCGGGAGCCAGACCATAACGCGTGATTTGGCTGCCACAACCTGGGCGTAAGCCTCGGCGTCCAGGGCGTCCAGCTGCGGCTGCGAGATGTCATCCAGTGCTGCCATGGCCTGCACCGGGAGATCCATGAGCAGGTAGGCCGCTGCCTTTTGCCGCTGGCCGGACACCCATTCAGGATCGTTCCGTTTCAGGATCTCTGCATATTTGAGGGCGATATGAGGGTCAAAGAGGTGCACGGCGGCCTCGGCGGCGGCCAACGCCATCGCCGGGCTCAGTTCGGCCTCGCATTCCTGGGTCCAGGCTCCGAACGCCATCAGCTCGTCCACCGTCATGGTGGACGGGTCAGGTTCCTTACCATCCAGGAGGAGGTTCCGCAGTTCCCTTCGCCTGGTGATGCTCAGCCAGGAGCGGACCACATCGCCGAGGTACTTTTCACGCAGTGAAACCCACCGGTGGTCCGACGCATCGATCTCCAGGAGGCCCGAATCCTCCATGTCAGCCACCACACCGGCACCGTAGACGGCGGTCAGCCTGGACAGTTCGACACTGCGTGCACAGGAGAGCATCTCGATGACGTCACGCTCTTCCGGGGTTTTCCGCGCCCACTGTGAGCGCACAATGTCATCCAGGCTGGCTGCGCCGTCAAGGACCACTTTGTCCCGCAGGGTCCAGACCGAGTCCGACAGGACCAGGTTCCCGGAGTGCTGCTGCTCGGTGACCAGGGCCTTGAGCAGAAGCGGGTTTCCTCCCACCATGGTGTGGAAGGTGCTGACCAGGGAGGCGGATACCCTGTGGCCCAGGAGGGAAAGCAACACCTGGCGGGTCTGCAGTTCATTGAGGTTTTCCAGCCTGACTTCGGTCAGCCGGCGGTCCGTCAGGAGCCAGTGGAAGTCGGCCGGAAGGTCACTGATCCGTGGCGCCACGGCGACGATGCGGGCAGTCCCGGTCAGGAGGATGTTGAGCAGGACACCGGCGCTCATGTCATCGAGGCTGCCCGCGGTGTCCAGGGTAATGACGCACTGACGCCCTGCGGCGTCACTCCTGATCAGCGAAGTAATGCCACGAAGAATGGCTGTGGGTGACCCCATGTACGCCTGGGGAAGCCGCGCAAGAAGGAACGCCAGGCAACCATAGGGGGTCTTTGCGGTGGCGGGTCCGCTGCGTAACTGCAGCGCCCAGATGTCCGGGCCGAGCTCTGACACGGCCGTCCTGGCCAAGGATGACTTACCCACGCCACGTCCGCCGGTGATGACCACCCCGAGGGAGTCCACGCTGGTCAGGGCGGTACGGACGGTTTCGAGGTTAGCGCCGCGCGCGGGCACCGACCATCGCTGTGGCTCTGATATGCCGGCGGCGTCCGTGCGGTGCCCAACGTCGTTGGGCGGTGACCCACGTCCCCAGCTGAGTGGCTCGATTGACATGAACTTATCCCCTACATCCCACTAAAGCGGGAACAAGCCCCATCGCCCCCCGCTTAGGAAGAAGACTACCCCTTGGCGCATGCCGGTAAACAGGGACGCGGCGTTTTAACTTATATTGCTAAACGTCGGTTTTCGCGGGGTGGAACTTCTGCTGTGCCGCCGCAAGGCCCTCTTTGACCAGCAGATCCACCGCATCAGCGGCGTCGTCCAGCAGAAAGGGAAGGTCTTTGCGCTCCGCCGAGGCGAAGTCGCGGAGTACATAGTCGGCGGTATCCATCCGTCCTGGCGGCCGGCCCACACCCACCCTGACCCGAAGGTAATCCTTGGTGGCCAGCGCCTTGGAGATGTCCCGGAGTCCGTTGTGGCCGCCCTCGCCGCCTCCGCATTTCAGCTTCACGGTATTAAACGGGATGTCGATCTCGTCGTGCACTGCCACCACATGGTCCGGATCGATTCCGTAAAAGTTTGCCAGGTTGGCCACCGGCCCGCCGGAAACGTTCATGTAGCTCACGGGCTTGGCCAGCACCACCCTTGGGCCGCCGATCCCCAGGCGTCCTTCAAGGACCTGGGCGCGTGACTTGTGGGTTTTGAAGCTGCCGCCCATCCGGCCGGCGAGTTCGTCCAGGACCATCTGGCCGACGTTGTGCCTGTTGCCCTTGTACTCGGCCCCGGGGTTACCGAGGCCAACGATCAGCCAGGTGTCAGTCATTGTTCAATCCTAAGGTGGTCCGGACATGGCTGTGGCCGGACCCCGACAGGGCCCGGCCACGAATATTGCTGTGCCGTTGGTTACTCGGCGGCGGGGGCGGCGGCGGAAGCCTGTGCCTCTTCGTCAGAAACCTCGGTGGCCTCGGAGATGTGGACAACGAGTGCATCGGCGTCGGCCAGCAGGACCGAACCCTTCGGCAGGACCAGGTCGGAAGCGTGGATGTGCTGTCCGGCGCTGCGGCCTTCGATGTCGACCTCGATGGAGGTGGGCAGGTGGGTTGCCTCGGCCTCGAGGGAGATGACGGTCAGCTCCTGGTTGAAGGCGTTGCCCGGGGCCAGCTCGCCGACGAGGTGCACGGGGATGTCCACGGTGACCTTCTCGCCCTTGATGACGGTCAGGAGGTCAACGTGCTCGATGATCTGCTTGATCGGGTCGCGCTGGACATCCTTGACCAGGGCCAGGTGCTCTTCGCCGTTAACGTCCAGGGTCAGCAGCGCGTTGGCTTTGCGGACTGCCAGGGTGGTGGCCTTGGCCGGAAGAGTGATGTGGATCGGCTCGGCGCCGTGGCCGTAGATGACGGCCGGGATCAGCTTGGCCATGCGGGCGCGGCGGGCAAAGCCCTTGCCGAATTCGGTGCGTACTTCTGCTGCGAGCTTCTGCTCAGACATGTGTTTCTCCTCGGAAGACTAAACGGTGTTCAGCAAGGGCGGAGGTCTGTTACGACCTTCAACGCCGGGCGGCCGCGAGGCGGCCCTTCCAGAAGGGAGATTCAGACCCAGTCGATAACGGAGACCTGCAGTCCGGCTTCCCGCGCAAACGGTTTACCGGCGCTCTCCCTCGCCAAGGTATCGGAACAAGGCTACCAGCGCGGGCACGGTTTCGTGAAAACGTGCCCGCTCTGACGTACTAGGCGTTGCCGTCGAACAGGCTGGTGACGGAACCGTCGTCGAACACTTCGTGGATGGCGCGGGCAATCAGCGGCGCGATGGACAGCACCGTCAGCTGCGGGAACACCTGGTGGGCGGCGAGGGGCAGCGTATTGGTGACCACCACTTCCCGGGCCCCGGAATCGGACAGCCGCTGGGCCGCAGGTTCGGAGAAGACGGCGTGCGTTGCGGCGATGATGACATCCTTCGCACCGGCGTTCATCAGGACCTGGACCGCCCCGGAAATGGTTCCGCCGGTGTCGATCATGTCATCAATCAGGACGCAGGTCCTGCCTTCGACCTGGCCCACAACAGTCTTGGAGACGGCCTGGTTGGGGACGGTGAGGTCCCGGCTCTTGTGCACAAACGCCAGCGGCGCCCCGCCCAGGCGCTCAGCCCACTGCTCGGCGACCCGGACACGGCCGGTGTCCGGGGACACCACCGTGACATTGTCAGCGCCAACCTTGGTCCGGATGTAATCGGCCAGGAGCGGGATGGCCATGAGGTGGTCCACGGGTCCGTCGAAGAAACCCTGGATCTGTGACGTGTGCAGGTCAACGCTCATGATGCGGTCCGCGCCGGCCGTCTTGTACAGGTCCGCCACCAGGCGGGCGGAAATCGGCTCGCGGCCGCGGCCCTTCTTGTCCTGCCGGGCGTAGGGGTAGAACGGCGAGACCACGGTGATGCGCTTGGCGGAGGCCCGCTTGAGCGAATCGATCATGATCAGCTGTTCCATGAGGTGGTTG
>DASSIA010000142.1:0-7664 GCA_035692345.1 Arthrobacter sp.
GTCCTGAACCCCCTGCCCACACTGGGCCAGCTCGAAGCAAACTGCGGCGCGACCGTGGAGGCATCGTGCCTGGAGGTGGGGCGGGCGGGCTTCGCCGGACCGTTTGGCCTTGCCCTGGCGGTGGTGCCGGTGGTGTTGCTCCTGATCTGTGCCGACGGAATGCGCCGGGGCCGCAGAATGGCGTTGAACATCACCCTGGCCATCCAGATTGCGGTCACGGGCCTGGCTGCCGGCTACCTTGCCCTGTTCGCACTGATTCCGCACTACCCGTCCAAGCCGCAAACCGCGGCTCTGGGTTCGGGCTTTGCCCACATCCTGCCGCTGGTGAGCGTGCCCCTGCTGCTGGCCGTCCTGCTGTGGGTCAACCGCCGGCAGTTCCACGTGGAGACGAACCGCGCCGCCCGCCGTCGGTTGCTGGCCGTGGTAGGCGGGGTCTGGCTTTTCCTGGCCGGCAGCTACGCCGTGACCTGGATTGCGGCCGGCGGCATGGCACGCGACGGCGGTCCGCTGGGCCTGCTTGCCGAACTGTCCAGGCAGTACCTTCCCGTGCCGCTGCCCAACCTGTATCGCCGGGTTTTTGCTGACCGCGACAGCCTTGAGTCCCTGATTTTTGGTTACTCCGGTCCCGTCTTCTGGCTTGTCGCACTGGCCGGCGTCTGGTCCGTGCTCCTGGGACGGCACCACGGGAGTGACTCCGGCCATGCCGACAGGGCCGTAGCCCGCAAGCTGCTCCACGAGGGTGGCGATTCCCTGTCATGGATGGCCCTGTGGGAGCCCAACCGGTACTGGTTCAGCCCGGATGGACGCGGCGCCGTGGCCTACCAGTTGCACGGCAACGTTGCCCTGACGCTTGCGGGCCCCTTTGGTGCTGCAGATTCGCGTCAGCGGACCGCCGAGGGATTCCTTGCCCACTGCAGCAGCCGCGCGGTCATCCCCGCCTTTTACTCGTGCGATGATTCGCTGTGGCCCCAGCTGCAGGAGCGCGGATTCCGCCGCGTGTCTGTGGCGCAGGAGACCAGGCTGTTCATCCGGGAACTCGAATTCACCGGCAAGGAGTGGCAGAACGTGCGGACGGCGCGGAACCGCGCCGCCAAGTTGGGGATCAAGGCGGTCTGGGGCACCTACCACAAACTTCCGTCCACTCTCCGCGCCCGGCTCAATGAGGTGTCCGAGGAATGGGCGGCAGGAAAATCGGTGCCGGAAATGGGTTTCACGCTCGGGGGCATTGATGAACTGATGGACGACGAGGTGCTGTGCTGCCTGGCCGTGGATGGAGAGGGCAACGTGCACGGGGTGACCAGCTGGCTGCCCGTTTACGACGGCGGCAGGCTGGTCAGCCGCACGCTGGATGTTATGCGCCGGCGGGCGGACGGATTTCCGGGCGTAATGGAGTTCCTGATCGCTTCCGCGGTCCTGGAATTGCGCGAGTCTGTTGAGGTCATCTCGCTCTCCGGATCCCCGCTCGCCGGCGTTCCGGACGATGAAACCCCGGGGGAGGCTGAGCCGGCCGAGAACCTTGTCCGCATCCTCGATGTGGTGGGCCATGCCCTTGAGCCGGTGTACGGTTTCCGTTCACTGGCGGCCTTCAAATCGCGCTTCAAGCCTGAATACCGGGCGCTGTATCTGTATTACCAGGATCCTTTGCAGCTGCCGGCGATTGGGCGGGCGCTCACCAGGGCATATCTGCCCGGCCTTTCGCTGCGGCATGCTGCGCGGCTGGTCCGCAGCCTGGTGAGTTAAGGACGCAGCGCGCCGGGAAGGTGGGCCAAAAAAAGATCCCCGGCACGGATGCCGGGGATCTTCTTCGCTGGAAGCTGCGCGGATGGCGGCCTCCGGGCGGGGGACTAGACCAGCGTTACGCCGGTGGCCTGGGGGCCCTTGGCACCCTGGCCGATTTCGAACTGAACGCGCTGGTTCTCGTCGAGGGTCTTGAAGCCACCCGTCTGGATTTCGGAGTAGTGAACGAAGACATCGCCATCGGAGTCATCCGGGGTGATGAAGCCGAAGCCCTTTTCAGCGTTGAACCACTTGACGGTTCCCTGTGCCATTTATTTCTCCTCATTGTGGAACTGGTCTAAGCCCGGCACACCTCGTGCTGGGCTTGGTCACTCCGCGAGAAGAATCCTTCAATGCCGTTCCTGGGGAACCGGCCCTGCAGGAGCTTCGCGCTCGCAACGTGTCTTGCGAGCATGAAAAACACCTACACAAAGACTGGTCTAAGAATTTCACGCCAATTCCGCCAGGTCAACGGTTTGAACCGCCCGGACGGCAAAATTTCGGCGAAAATTGGATGAATCCCCTTGTCAGGGGCTGATGGGCGCCACTGAGGCAGGCTCCCGGCTCAGAAAAGCCGGGATTCGCTGTCGTCCACACCGCGCATGGCGTCATAGTCGAGCGTGATGCAGTCGATGCCCCGGTCGTTGGCCAGCACTTTGGCCTGGGGCTTGATCTGCTGGGCCGCGAAGATGCCACGGACCGGTGCCAGCAGCGGATCACGGTTCAGGAGTTCGAGGTAGCGGGTCAGTTGCTCCACGCCGTCGATATCCCCGCGGCGCTTCAACTCGATGGCCACCGTGGCCCCGGTGGCGTCGCGGGCCAGGATGTCCACCGGGCCGATGGCGGTGAAGTACTCGCGGCGGATCAGGGAAAAGCCCGAACCAAGGGTCTCAATCTGGTCCGCGAGCAGCCTCTGCAGGTCGGCCTCGACGCCGTCCTTGATGAGGCCCGGGTCCACGCCCAGGTCGTGGGAAGACTCATGGAGCTGCTCGTGGATGTTGATGATGAGGCGGTCATCGGTTTTGGCCGACTGCACCGTCCACTGCTCCGTGACCCCAAGTTCCAGGTCGACGTCGTCCGGCGAGGATACGCGCAGGCTCGCCGGCGGGCTCATCCAGTTCAGCGGCTTATAGGAGCCGCCGTCGGAATGGACCAGCACCGACCCGTCAGCCTTGACCAGCAGGAGCCTGGTGGCAAGGGGGAGGTGGGCTTTGAGCCGGCCAACATAATCAACTGAGCATCGGGCTATGACAAGTCGCACGCCGTACACACTACCGGGGCTGGGGCAGAATGGAGACATGCCGCGTTCCAACCGTCCCCGCCGCCCTGTCTCCGGAAGACCCAACGGAAACGCCGGAAAAGTGGCAGGCAAGAAGGGCAACGGCGACGTCCCGGAGCTGGATTTGGAGCGGGCGAGGGCAGGAATTGCCCGGCGGGAAAGCGCGCCCGACGGCGACTGGATGGTCAGGACCATGACCGCCAGGAACGCTGAAAAGACCTACATCTGCCCCGGCTGCTCCACCGCTGTTGTCCCCGGCGTCGCCCACCTGGTGGTGTGGAAGGACGATCACCTGTTCGGTGCGGCCGCCGGCCTGGCTGAACGCCGCCACTGGCACACGAACTGCTGGCTGTCCCGGACGTACCGTTACCGCTGACGTTCCTGCGGCCGGAGTCGCTAAGCTGGCAGGCATGACTTTTGATCCGGCGTCGTACGAATTCAGCCAGCCTTCGGGCCCCGCACCCATCCGCGCATCAACGGTGCTGCCGGCCCGGCGGGAGAACATCGAGCTCCGCACCGAGGACGGACACTTGCTGGTGGGGGAACTGGCGCTGCCTGAATCCGGCCCGATCACCGCGACCCTGATCACGCTGCATCCACTTCCGACGCATGGCGGGTTCATGGACTCCCATGTCTTCCGGAAGGCGTCCTACCGGCTTCCCGCCCTGGCCGGCGTGGCCGTCCTCCGGTTCAACACCCGCGGGACCGCGTCGGCGCGGGGAACCAGTGCCGGATCCTTCGAAGAGGGGATCGGTGAGCGGCTGGACGTCGAGGCCGCGGTGCGGTTCGCCGTCGAACGCCAATTGCCCAACCGCTGGCTGGTGGGCTGGTCCTTCGGCACCGAGCTGGCGCTGATGTACGGTGCGGTGGAGCCGGTTGCCAGCCAGATCGAGGGAGCCGTGCTCCTGTCGCCGCCGCTGCACCGGGCCACGGACGCCCACCTGCGCCTTTGGGCGGACTCCGCCAAGCCGCTCACGGTACTGGTGCCGGAGCATGACGACTACCTCCAGCCGGCGGCCGCCGTTGAACGCTTCAGCCTGGTGCCCCAGGCCAGGGTCGTGGGGGTCGACGGCGCCAAGCACCTGTGGGTGGGGGAGAAGTACGCCGCCCGCGTGCTGAACGAGATCGTGGATGACGTCACGGCGGAAGGTTCCGGCCCCAACGGACTGGCGCAGGTGTGGAACGGGCCGGTGGCTACGTCAGCCGCCTAGCGCCCGTCCCTCAGTGCTGGTCCTGGCGCACGATGTAGATCTCCTTGACCAGCAGCAGGATGGCGGCCGCCGTCGGAATGGCGATCAGCGCGCCCAGGACTCCCAGCAGGCTGCCACCGGCAATCACTGAGATGACGGCCACGGCGCCCGGTACGGCTACGGCTTTCTGCATGATGCGCGGGGAGATGAAGTAGGCCTCGAACTGGAGGTAGGCGAAGTAGCAGATGCCGTAGACAGCGGCCGTCTGCCACCCGACCGTCAAAGCGATCAGCAGCACCACGATGCCGGCGATCATGCCGCCCACCAGGGGAATGAACGCCAGCAGTGCCACCACAAAGGCCAGCAGGAGCGCGAACGGGACACCCACAATGGACATCACGATGAAGGCGAAGGTGGCGTTCAGCAGGGCCACGCAGGCCTGGCCGATCACGTAGTTGCCTACGGAACGGGTGATCTCCTCGGAGAGCGCTTCCACGCGGGCCCGGCGCGACCGCGGAGCCAGCCGGTAGCCCCACTTCTTCATCGCCGGCAGGGCTGCCAGGAAATAGAGGCTCAGGACCAGCACGATCAGGGTGCCGAAGAGCCCGTTGGCCAGGGTCGAGCCGAAGCCCACCACCCCGCCGAAGATCCCGCCCATCGCCGCGGGATCATTGACGAACTTATCGAGTTCCTCAGAGATGCGGTCGCGGATACCGAACTGGTCATCGATGCTGCGGAAGAAGTCAGAATCGATGAAGTCCCGTACCCAGGCAGGTGCCTGCACGACGATTTCGGTGACCTGTTCCACGATGGTGGGGATGAGGGTGGCGAAGAATCCGGCAACGGCCCCCACCAGGACCAGGACCGCCAGGAGAATGCCGGCGGGGCGGGGAATCCTGCGGTTTTCCAGCCAGCCCACCACGGGTTCCAGGCCCAGGGCAATGAACAGGGCCGCAACAATCCACAGCAGGAGCTGCGTGGTGTTGGAGCCGATCCAGTAGACCAGGAGCGCCAGGCCCACCCCTACAGTGCCCATGAACCCCATATAGAGGGGATGCTGCATCGACATCCGGGGACCGGGACTGCCAAAAGGCGCGGCCGTCCCGCCATCTTCGGTGCCGGCAGGTTCTTCCGGGTTGCTGTACTCGGGCGGAAACTCAAAGCGGAGCCTGGGCTGGGCACCCGGCAGCGGCTGGCGCAGGCGCCGCACCAGCTGGCCAAAGGCGCCGGCGGCGGAACCCCACCACGTCGTCGCCTCAGGCCTTTCCGGCAAGGATTCCCGAGCGTCAGCGGCCGGTTGATTTTCGTGTCCCGTGGGGGACTCTTCCGTCTTGTCAGTCACTGGTTTCTGGGGCCTGTTCCGTGCGTGGCACCGCATCTGCGGGCCGGTGTGATGATCATCGCAAACACTATCAGCAGCCTTGCCAACGGGAGCGAGGGCGCCGTTGACGGCCGTGCCGGCACCGCTGCTTCCGGGTTCCGGACGCACCCGATCGGGGGAACTGGTAACAAAACGGTTACTATTGGAACTAAACCCCCGCTGATGATAGGTGTTTCCTTTGCGTTTCAAGACTGCAGTCGCACTCGTGCTGCTCGGCCTCCTGACACTTCTGGCCGGCATCGGCCAGAAAACCATCTGGGCTCCCGCCGAGACCTTTACGGCTTCGGCCCCTTCAGATGCAGCCGCGGCACCCCTGACCGTCATCGCCCAGAACCTGCGCACGTCGCAGGGGGGAACGGTGAAAATCAAGATCGAAGGCGACGGTAACTTCATGCTCGCGGCCGGCCGGCCTGATGACGTGGATGCCTGGGTGGGTCCGACCGCCCACAACACCATCACCGGGGTTTCCGAGGACAGGAAGTCGCTGCAGGTGGAGCACGCCGGCGGCGACGCGACGGCACCGAATCCATCGGGATCCGACCTCTGGGTTTCCACCGAAAACGCGAGCGGCGAACTGGAGTACTCGTGGACGCCGCCCGCTGACGGCGAATGGTCGCTGCTGCTGGCCGCCGATGGCACCAAGCCTGCACCGTCGTCGGTCTCCATGACGTTCCCGAATGACACCTCCACCCCGTGGGCCATTCCATTGATGGTCCTGGGCGCGCTGCTGATCCTGGGCGGCATCGCCCTGACGGTCCTGTCCGCCCGCAGGAACGACGGCGAAGGCGACGGCACGGGGAGCCTGTTTGCCCGCCGCGCCCGGGCCAAGGCTGAGGCCAGGTCCTCCTCGCGGCTTGGCATGGTTTCCGCCGGTGCGGTCACCGCCGCTGTGACCGCTTTGGTTGTGGCCGGAACAGGTGCTGCTGCCAACGCGGCCACCACCCCCGCGCCGGCGCCGGAATCCGGTTCCGCCGCCGCAGCCCAGGCCGCATCCCCGGTCCTCCTGGACGCCCAGTTCCGCAGGATCCTGGAGCAGGTCTCCAGCGCCGCCGACGCCGGCGACGCCGCAAAGGACGCAGCCAAGCTCGCTGAGCGCATGGCCGGGACGGAGCTTGAGGTCCGTACCCAGAACTACAAGATCCGTTCCCAGGTGGGCACGTATGAAGCCCGTATGCCCGTACGTTCCACCAAGCTCCTCACCACCGCAGTCACCAGCAACCGCAGCTGGCCCCGTTCGGTCCTCGCCGTCACACAGGGCGACGGCAACGTGGTACCGCAGTTGCTCACCCTGGTCCAGCCCTCGCCGCGGGAGAACTACAAGCTCACCGAGACAACCCCGCTGCAGCCCGGGACCACCTTCCCCGCCATCAGCCGGGGCGGCACGGCCACGCAGGCCTCCAGCGACAAGTCGGGACTGCTCTACAGCGGTGACGAAGCCCTCGCCGGGCTCGCCGATCGCCTGACGAACGCTGAGTCGAGCTTCAAGGACAAAGTGGTGGAGGGCACGTCCTCGCCATACATCGCCGACACCCTGGCCTACCAGGCTGAGGTGGTCAAGGCGGGCGAGAACGGGACCTTCACCTTCACGCACAAGGTGGTGCCGGAAAGCACGGTTGTCTACAGGACGGCCGACGGCGGGGCGCTGGTGCTGGGCAGGATCAACTTCGGCTTTGACGGCACGCCGAAAGCCGCCGGTGACAAGCTCACCATCGGTGACGACGCCGCGGCGCTCGCCGGCGGCAAGGACACCACCACCGGCATGGTGCTGAACTTCGCTGAATCGATGGCGGTCTACATCCCGCCGGCCGGTTCCACCGACCCGATCAAGCTGGTGGCAGCCACGCGCGGGCTGGTTGGCGCAAGCTTCAAGTAGGGCCGCAGGGGCCACCCCCTGATGCAGTACCCCCGGCAGCGGCCGGAGTGGCTAGAGTGGAAAGCATGAGTTCGCCAGCTTCCCGTCCAGTCCCTCCAGCCGCTGCCAGCCTGCTTAACCTGCGTGGCGCCGTCGACCTTTCAACCCTGAAACAGCGCCAGGCGC
>DASSIA010000143.1:0-9177 GCA_035692345.1 Arthrobacter sp.
CGCCCAGAGGCGGCTGGTCTCCACGAGTTCGGCCGCCATCACAAACGTGGGGGACTTCTTGAACAGCGCCGAGCCGGGGAAGATCGCGAAGCGGCTGCCGCGCGCGCCTGCGTACTCGCGCTTGCGGTCATCGAGAATGCCAATGTGGCTGAGCAGCCCGGACAGCAGGCTGATGTGGATCCCCTCGTTGTTGCCCACGGGATCGGCCAGCCGGTTGTTATCCAGGCTGATGCCCAGCGGCCGGGCCAACTGCCGGAGCTGCGCGAACAGGTCCTGCCACTCCCGGACGCGGAGGTAGTTGATGAACTCATTGCGGCAGAGCCGCCGGAACTGCGTGGAGGACAGCTCCTGCTGCTTCTCCTGCAGGTAGTTCCACAGGTTCAGGAAGCCGGTGAAGTCCGAGTTCTCGTCGCGGAAGCGGGCATGCTTTTCCGCCGCCAGCTGCTGCTTGTCCGTTGGACGCTCGCGCGGGTCCTGGATGGTCAGTGCCGCGGCCAGGATCATCACTTCGCGGACGCAGCCGCGCTTGCCGGACTCCACAATCATCCTGCCGAGCCGGGGGTCCACCGGAAGTTGGGCAAGCTGATGTCCGACGGCGGTCAGCCCGCCGCTCTTGGCGTCACCTTGCCTGACGGCATTCAAGGCGCCGAGCTCGCGCAGGAGCGTGACGCCGTCGTTGATTGCCCGCGAATCCGGCGGCTCCACAAAGGGGAAGTTCTCCACGTCCTTGGGGCCGCGGGCCACGCCCATGGCGGTCATCTGGAGGATGACGGCGGCCAGGTTGGTGCGCAGGATCTCGGGGTCGGTGAACAGCGGCCGGGACTCGAAGTCCTCCTCCGAATACAGCCTTATGGCGATGCCGTCGGACACGCGGCCGCACCGGCCGGAACGCTGGTTCGCTGAAGCCTGTGACACGCGCTCGATGGGCAGCCGCTGGACTTTGGTCCGGTGGGAGTACCGCGAGATGCGGGCAGTTCCAGTATCGATGACGTACTTGATGCCGGGGACCGTCAGGGACGTCTCGGCCACGTTGGTTGCCAGAATGATGCGGCGTTTGCTGCCCGGGTGGAACACCTTGTGCTGTTCCTGGAGGCTGAGCCGGGCGAACAGAGGCAGCACTTCGGTACCCGCCAGGCGCCGGTTGGACTGGATCCTCGCGTTGAGCGCGTCAGCGGCATCGCGGATCTCGCGCTCGCCGGAGAAAAAGACCAGGATGTCGCCCGGCGCCTCGGTGGCGAGTTCATCCACGGCATCGCAGACGGCGTCCAGGGGATCGCGGTCCTCCTCGAGCTCGTCATCGGAGGCGTTGTCCTCTTCGTCACCGGCAGACCCCGCTCCGCCGGCGGGCTGCGACAGCGGCCGGTACCGGATCTCCACCGGGAACGTGCGCCCGGAAACTTCGATGATGGGGGAGGGCTCCTCGTCGGAGCCGAAATGCTTGGCAAAGCGCTCCGGATCGATGGTGGCCGAGGTGATGATGATCTTCAGGTCCGGCCGCTGCGGCAGGATGCGCTTGAGGTAGCCCAGGATGAAGTCGATGTTGAGGCTGCGCTCGTGGGCCTCGTCGATGATGATGGCGTTGTATTTACGCAGCAGCTTGTCCCGCTGGATCTCCGCGAGCAGGATGCCGTCGGTCATGAGCTTGACCTTCGTGGCCCGGCTGACCTCGCCGGTGAACCGCACCTGGAAGCCGACCTCCTGGCCGATCTCCACGCCAAGTTCCTCGGCGATGCGTTCAGCCACCGTACGGGCTGCGAGCCGCCGGGGCTGCGTGTGCCCGATCAGGCCGTTGTCGCCCAGGCCCAGCTCGAGGCACATCTTGGGGATCTGGGTGGTCTTGCCGGAGCCGGTCTCGCCGGCGATGATGGTCACCTGGTTCGCTGCAATGGCAGCCATCAGGTCCTCGCGGCGCTCGGAAACGGGCAGCTCGGCAGGGTAGGAGATATGGAATGTCATGGCTGCTGCCAGTCTACTGGGGCATTGCCTGATTCCCGCCCTTGCTGCCTGTGACCCAGCCGTCTGCCCCGCCCTGCCCGCGGCCTCCCGGGTAGACGGCGGCCAGGCCGGAGCGGGATGTGACATGGAACTTCGCATAGATCCGGGTCAGGTGATACTGCACGGTCTTGACCGAGACGTACAGCTCCGCGGCGGCTTCCTTGTTGCTCAGTCCCGCTGCCACGAGGTCTGCCACGGCCTTCTCCTGCTCCGTGAGCCCGGCCAGCGGGGCAGCGCCATAAAGCGTCCCCCGGGCACCCGGCCGGTCACCCGCCGTCGGGCGGCTGCCATCCGTGCCGCTGTCTGCCTTTGGCGGCACGATGCTCCGTCCGCCCGCGCCCGCGGGGACACCGCTGGCGCGCATCTCGCGGGAACACCGTTCCACGTAGGCACGTGCGCCCAGAACTTCAAAAAGATCGCGGGCCTCCGCGAGCATGGTGGCCGCTTCGCGCCGTTTCCCTGCGCGCCGGAAGGACTGGCCGTACACAAACTTGACCCGGGCACGGGCGTAGGGCATCGGCAGGCCCTCCAGTTGCCGCAAGCCGCCCAGGAAACTGGCCCGCGCCGCATCCAGATCGCCGCCGGCAGCGTGGATCCGGCCGCGGACGTATGCCAGCCGAGCCATTGTGGAACGGTGCCGGCGCTGCTCGGCAAGCTGTTCCTGGGGAACCAGGAAGGCGTCGGCCTCATCAATGCGGCCTGTCATCACCAGCGCGTTGGCGTAGTGGTCCTGCCAGGGCCAGAAGCCCGGTTCGTCGATGCCGTTGGCGCGCGGCATCCGAAGGATGGGCACCAGCGCCCGGAGGACGCCGTCGTAATCCGCCTGTGCCTCCGCTACCTGGGCCTGGGCGAGGCTGTAAGGCAACAGCATGGCCGGATAACTGTCGCCCGCTGCGGCGCCCTGCTCCAGGTGGCCCGCGGCGGCATCCCAGTTGCCACGGATGGCGTGGATCTGCGCGCCGGTCCAGTGGATCAGTGGCCGCAGCAGCTCAATGTCCGACTCTTCCTGCGCGGTGACAGCGCTCTGTACTGTCCGGAGCGCATCATCCCACGCACCCAGGGTGAAGTCGGCCCTGGCCAGCCACCCCTGCGCCCAGAGGGCGATGCGCTGGGAACCGTGGGTGAAGTCGGTCGGCACCGCTCCGGCCAGGCTGTCCCTGGCGGATTCGACGTCATCCATGGCCAGCTGCAGCCAGCCCCTTCCCATGTCGAGCCGCATGCGCTGGGCGCCCTGCCGGACCACGTCGTTCTCATTCCGGTAGCTTCGCAAGGCCTCGTCGTGCCTGCCCATGGCGCCAAACCCCAGGCCTTCAATGGCCCGGGCTTCGACCGCGGCGGGGCTTTCCGGCGGCGCAAGCTGCCGGGCCCGTTCAGCCCACATCACCAGATCCCGGCCGTGGAAGCGGGCCAGCGCGTGGAGGACCTGCCGCTGGCAGATTCCGGCGGCTGTTTCCGGATCGGTGGCGGGGTCGACGGCGGCCCAGGCCTTCTGGAGGAGCGCGTCCGCTTGTGCGGGCCGCCCGCGAAGGATGGCCAGGTAACCGCGTACGGCGTCGCTGTGCGGTCCGGGCGCGAAGGAATCCAGAGTGTCCAGTGCGGTCAGCGCCCTGCCCAGGTCGCCCGCACCCACCATGGCGTCCACTGTCCTGATGACCAGCGATTCGCGTTGGGCCGCGTGCGGGTTGAGGCGTGCAGCCTGGGTATAGGCCTCGGCTGCCTGGCGCCAGGCACCCTGGGCAGCGAACCCTTCTCCGGTGGCTTCAAGGTCCGCGGACAGGTCCGCGTCCGGCAGCAAAGCCGCGGCGGCACGGTGTTTGAGCTTTTGCGAATCAGAGCCCATGATCCGCGCGGCAGCGGTATGGAGCTCCGAGCGCAGCGCCGGTCCGAGGTGCTGATAGACAGCGGATCTCAGGACGGGGAGGGGAAATTCGAGCCTGGTTTCGGTACCCGACGTGCTGAGCCGCAACAGTCCGGCTTCGGACGCCGAGTTGACGGCGGCCACGGCCTCCGCGGCGTCCTGGATGCCGGCAAGGTCCGCTGCGAGGGACAGCTGTGAGCTCCTGCCCAGGACGGAGGCCGCCTGGGTCAGTGCCCTGCCGCCGTCTGACATTTGTTTGAGCGCAGCCGCGGTGGACGCGACACAGCTGGCCGGCGCAGGCAGCGACTCGTGGCTGGCGTACCAGGCCGAGATCGGGAACTCTGCCAGCAGGGACCGGATCAGGCCGGGGTCACCGCCGGTGTGGTCAACCAGGGCGCGCGCCGCCGGCATCGGCAAGCCGCGGCCCGGCCCGGCCTGCCACATCGACTGGACGTCAGCCGGCGTCAGGGCGCCCAGGATGATCGTATGTGCCCCGGGAAACCTCAGGAGGTCCTTGATGGCTTCGGCTGTTTCAGATGGTTGTCCGTGTGGCCCGGCGTCGTCAGGATCCAGGGTGAGCACGGTCAGCAGCGGCAGGTGGCCGGCCCGCCGTAGTGCGTACAGGAGCACCTGGAGCGATGCTGTATCCGCCAGCTGGATGTCGCTTGCGCACAGGACCAGCACGCGGCCGGCCCCGGTCAGCGTGGCCATCACGGCCAGAAGCCGGTCACCGTACCCCTTCACGGAGTCGGGGATACCGGGGTTGTCGGCGTGGACTTCGCCGGCGTGGACCTCGCCGGGCTGGCCCGGGTGCACCTCGCCGGTGCCGTGCGATGCCAGCAGCTGGTGGATCATCCCGAAGTCGAGATGCTGTTCGGATGCGGCGCCCGCTGCCCGGAGGACAGCTGCGTCGGGACCCGGCGCGGGGTCTTCGGCGGTTCCGCCGGGGATGGCAACACCGGCGCGGAAAAATGCTTCCAGCAGCCTCGTCTTGCCCATGCCGCGGCTGCCGCGGATAACCGCCAGGGAGGACACCCCCGAACGGGCAGTACCCAGCAGGCCCAGCAATTGCTGGACCTGCCGGGTACGTTCGCTCGTGGCCTGTGGTGCCGTGCTGTCAGACATGTCCTCCAACATTAGCGGACTGATTCTCCGGCATGGCGGTCTCAACAGCGACAGGGGCGCTGCGTGGATTGCGGACCACAAACGTCACTACGCCGCCGACCAGGGCAACCCCGGCAAATATGAGAAAGGCGACGTTGTTGGGAGCCTGTGCACTGATCAGGAAACCCCCAACCAGCGGGCCCACGATCCCGCCGAGCCGTCCAAAGCCTGCGCACCATGCCACTCCGGCACCGCGGGCCGGGGTGGGGTAAAAGTTGGAGACAAACCCGTACACCAGGACCTGGGTTCCCAAGCTGCCCACACCGGCGAACGCGACCGCAACCAGGAGGACAGGCAGCGGGAAGCTGAGGGTCAGCAGCACCAGGGCTACCGCAGCGATGACGAATGTCGTGGACACAATCGCCTTGGGTCCGAATTTGTCGGCAAACCGTGATGCAACCAGGCCGCCCACCACGGCACCGGCATTGAGGGCCAGCAGGAACGTCAGCGAATAGGTCTTGCCGTAGCCGTGCTGGCCCATGATTTCGGGCAGCCAGGTGTTCAGGCCGTACGTCAGCAGGAGCCCGCAGAAGCTCATGAGACCCAGCAGGATGGTGGGCAGCCGGTAGGTCTTTGACGCGAGGGCGGGGAAGCCTGCCAGCTGGCTTCCGTCCCGGCGAAGCGCCAGCGGTGGCTGCGTGTGGGTGCGTGGCTGGCCTGCGGATGTGCTGTCTTCCAGTGCAATCCCCGTCTTCAGGGACAGCCGGAGGGCTTCTTCTGTCCGGCCCCGGGCCATCAGCCAACGCGGCGACTCTGGAAGCTTGAAGCATGCGAGGGGGAACAGGATGACCAACGGAAGTGCACCGATCAGGAACAGGCCGCGCCAGTCGGTGACTCCTGTCAGGACAATGGCCAACAGGGAGGCGAGCAGCCCACCTGCAGGTACCCCCGAATAAACGATCGCGTTGTAGAAGTTGCGTTTGCCTGGCGGGGCGAATTCGGCAACGACGGCGCCCGCCGTCGCAACAAGCGCTCCTACGCCGATCCCGGTGAGGAAGCGGAGGACGCCGAAGGCGGGGATGCTGGTGGCCAGCGAGGTGAGGGCCATGCCCACGGAGAACCACACGATGTTGATGAGCATCATTTTTCGGCGCCCGAGGAAGTCTCCGATGGCTCCGGCGGTGAGCGCTCCGACCAGGACTCCCATCAGGGCGTAGCTGCCAAGTGCGCCGGCCTGGGCGGCATCCAATGTCCCCAGTTGGCTCGGGTCCCTCAGGAGGGAGGGGACAACTGTCCCATAGACCACAAGATCGTAGCCGTCGAAGAGGAGGGCGGAGGCCGCAATGGCCATCACCCAACGAACGCTTTTAGTGCCGGTGGCAACACCGGGTGAGGCGGTAACTGTCATCGAGGGCTCCATTGCCTTGGGCCGCGTCATTGCGGCCGACGAGTACTGCGGGTGGGTGATGCGGGTGAGCTTGTAAGGACCCAACCGGGTAGCAATAACTGCTACCCGGTTGGGTGGTCAGGCTGCGACGGCGGGCGCCTAGCCCAGGTCGCCGCCGGCCACTGCCAGGGTGCTGCCAGTGATGTACGAGGCTTCATCCGAGGCCAGGAATACGATGGGCCCGGCCTGTTCCTCGAGCGTTCCGTAGCGCTTCATCAGCGACGAATCGATAGTCTGGTCCACAATCTGCTGGTACCAGGCCTTTTCCTGTTCCCCTTCAGGTTGCGGGCCGCGGACCACTTTGCGCGGCGGCGCTTCGGTGCCGCCGGGGGCGGTGGCCACCACCCGGATCCCGTACGGCGCGGCTTCCAGCGCGAGGGCTGCGGTAATGGCTTTGACGCCGCCCTTGGCTGCTGCATACGGGACGCGGTTGACGCCGCGGGTGGCCACTGAGGCGACGTTGACAATCACGCCGCCCTCCTGGCTGATCATGTGCGGCAGGACGGCCCGGCACGTCCACAGGGTGGGGAAGAGGGACCGCTGGATTTCCTTGCTGATCTCTTCGGGCCGGTAATGCTCGAACGGTTTGGTCCAGATGGTGCCGCCCACGTTATTGATCAGGACGTCGATCCGGCCATGACGGGCCAGCGCCGCATCGATGGCGCCGCTGGCGCCGTCGTAGGTTTCCAGGTCTGCGGTAATTCCGACGGCGGAGCCTGAGTCTGCGCCCAGCGTGGTCCCAAGGTCCGTGGCCACTTCATGCACCAGCTCGGCCCGGTCCACCAGGATGGTGTCGGCTCCCTCAGCCGCGACGCGTTCCGCGACGGCACGCCCGATGCCCTGGGCGGCCCCGGTGACCACTACCACCTTGCCCGCAAACCGCGTTGGGGATACGAAGCGGCTCAATGGTTGTCCCCGGACACCTCAGCGTACGTGCGCTGGCCCTCGTGTTCCTCCACGGTCTCCTTGACCGAACTGGTGGATCCCACAGCGAAGCGTTCGTAGTAGAAGTTCTCCGGCGTGATGCCCTCCTGGTCCCAATAGCCGCGGACGGCATCCACCATGGCGGGTGGGCCGCAGAGATAAACGTCCACGTCGCCGTCGTTGATCATCGACGCGGTGATGTGCTGGGTGACGTAGCCCTTCTTCTCCGCGCTGGAGTCTTTGTCGGCCACAACGTAGTCAAACGTGAACTGGTCAATCACGCTGGCGTAGTGCTCCAGCTTGTCCACCTCCACCAGGTCCTTGTCAAAGGTCACGCCGTACACCAGGTGGATGGGCGACAACGGGTGGCCCTGGGGAGTAGTGGCGATCTTTTCCAGCATGGACAGCAACGGTGCGATTCCCGTACCGCCGGCCAGCATGAGCACCGGGCGCTTGACGTCCCGCAGGAAGAAGCTGCCCATGGGACCGGTCAGTTCCAACTCGTCCCCGACGGCGGCGCTGCCCTTCAGGTACCCGGTCATGGCGCCGTCGGGAGCCGTACGGATCAGGAACGCCAGTTCCTCAATGCCGGGGCCGCTGCTGAAGGAATAGGAGCGGACCGCGTCCGTTCCCGGCACTGCCAGGTTCATGTACTGGCCGGGCAGGAACTGCAGCGAGCCGCGGTCCTCAATCTGCAGCGAGACCGCCGCGGTATTGTCCGAGAGCCAGCGAAGATCCTGGATGACGGCCTTGAAGGTCTTCTTAGCCACCTTGGCCATCTCCGACGTGCCCGAGATCTGCAGCACCAGGTCACTCTGCGGGGTCATCTGGCAGGGAAGGCAGAAGCCCTTCTCGGCTTCGTCTTCGGTGAGGGCCTCATCGATGTAGTCGCCGCCGTCAAACGTGCCTGATTCGCAAAATGCCTTACAGGTGCCGCACGCACCGTCGCGGCAGTCGAACGGGATGTTGATGCGGGACTTGTAGGCGGCGTCGGCCACCGTTTCATAACCATTGACGGTGACGAAACTCGTCACGCCGTCTTCGAAGCTCAGGGCTACCTGATACGTCATTTACTTACTCATTTCAGATGTGGTAGATGTCCACGATGTGGTGGATGTAGTCGTTTTTGAGGACGACTTTTTTCTTCAGGATGACCGGCTGCGTGCCGGAGTAATCGATCGTGTAGAAGGAGGTTCCGAAGTACGGATCGATGTTCTGGTAGCGGTAGTAGAGGGTGTGCCAGTTGAAGCGGACGTCCACTTGCTCGCCACGCCATTCGATGACCTCGACGTTGGTGATGTTGTGGCCGGTGCGGGGTTCGGGGAGGCTGGTGGCGCTGGAGCGGTCCGTTTTGATCCGGAACACCCGGTCCTCGAGGCCGCCGCGGTTGGCGTAGTAGATCAGCGAGATCTCGCGCTGCGGGTCCGTGGTGAGCTGGTCGTCGTCGGCCCAGGCGGGCATCCAGAACTCAGCGTCCGGGTGGTAGCAGTCAAGCCAACGGTCAAACTCGCGGTCGTCCAGGAACCGCGCTTCGCGGTACAGGAATGATCGGATTTCTTCCAGCGGGACGGTGCCGGCCGGAGCCGTGGCGTCCGATGTTGCGACGTCGGTGGTCGGGGTCATGGGGTTCTCCTCGCTCGGTGCCGGACTAGTTCTGGGCTGCAGCGTCGGCTGCTTCGGTGGTGGCCGCCTTGCGCATGGTGTCCACCCAGTAGCCGTGCTGGATCGGGTAGAGGCCTTCGTCCTCGGTCCGGGCGCCGCTGGAGATCGGTTTGAGGCCGATCTTGTCTGCGTTTTCGTCGGGGCCGGTGATCTGGTGCGTGACGCCGCGGCTGAGGTCGTTCCACGG
>DASSIA010000144.1:0-24612 GCA_035692345.1 Arthrobacter sp.
CATTGGGGAAACCAGGGCGCAACATTGCCCCGCCACACTGGAAGTGCCGGCAAGCGCAGGCACCAGCTCCAGCCAGGAGGCCCCCATGTTGAAGGAAGCCAAAGCCCATGTAACAAGAGTCCGCGCCCTGGACCAGCTCCACCGCGGCGACGAAATCGAAGCCCGCCTCTCCGTGGGCCCGAGCTACGACGACGTGGTTATCCGCCGCGGCAGCGTCCAGGAAACAGCGCCGGGAATCGGCGTTGTCTGGATCATGGACCACCACACGGGTTTGCGGAAAGCCATCAACACGGACGAATGCAGCGTCTGGCGGGTCGCCTGATCCGGCCCGCGGGCCCTGGTTCCGGCGCCTGGCCACGAAGACGTTGACCGCGGCGGCGGGCGCAGTCAGTCAGGACTGCCCGCCGGACCGCGGGAGGACACCGCGGGGGACTTGCCCTCAGCCTCCGGCCACCGACTGGATGACCAGCACCTCCTGACCGGGCACCACCTCGGTTTCCAGGCCTTGGAGCCGGCGCACTTCATCGCCGTCAACGTAGATATTCACGTAGCGGCGAAGGGCGCCGGTTTCGTCCCGCAGGCGCCTGGCCAGAACAGGGTAATTCCCGGTCACCGAATCCAGCAGGCTTCCCACCTTCACCGGCCCTTCGGCGGGCGCAGTCAGAACGGACTGCCCGCCAGCCAGCGGCTGCAGGATACTGGGAAGCACCACGCTGATGTCAGGCACTCTGGGCCGCAGCCGGCTCCGGAACCGGCAGGGCCGCCCCCGCAACCACCGCGGCACGGACACACAGAACGTCCGGGAGGTGGCTGATGACTTCCCTGAATGTTTCTCCCTCGTCCGCGCTGGCGTAGACGGCGCCGCCGCGCGTGCCGAAATAGACCCCCGCCGGCTCGGCGGAATCCACCGAGGCCGCGTCCCGGAGCACGCTGTTGTACTCGTGCTCCGGCAGTCCCGAATCGAGCCTCTTCCAGGTGGCGCCGGCGTCGTCCGTGCGGTGCACTGCAAGGTGCCCCTCCGGGGGGATCCGCTCGCCGTCGGCCTTCAGCGGGACAACCCAGGCTGTGCCTTCCCGCCGCGGATGCGTGAGCATCACAAACCCGAAGTCGGCCGGAAGCCCGTCAGCGATGGAGTTCCAGTTCTCGCCGTTGTCATCCGTGCGGTACACACCGTGATGGTTCTGCGCGTACAGGCGGCCTTCGACGACGGCATCCGCGGCGATCTTGTGCACGCACTGGCCGAACTCGGGGTAGGGGTCCGGCATAAAACGCACCTGGATCCCTTTGTTCCGCGGTTGCCAGGAGGTGCCGCCGTCGAGCGAGCGGTACACACCGCCGGTGCTCATGGCGACGTGGACGTTGTCCCCCGCCGGATTCACCACGATGGAGTGGGCCGCGGCGCCGCCGTAGCCGGCACCCCATTCGCTGCGATGGGGGTGGTCCCAGAGCCCTCGGTTAAGTTCGAAGTGCTCGCCGCCGTCCGTGGATTTCCAGACCGAAATCGGCTCGGCGCCTGCCCACACCACCCCTGGCCGAGACTCTGCGTCGGGGTAGATCTGCCAGATGCGCTCCACAGCGGCACCGGTGTCTGCAGGGAACGTAATGGCGCCCTGTTCGGGTTCGTTCCACGTGGCGCCAAGGTCATCCGAATGGGCCACCGTGGGGCCCCAGTGCTCGGACCTGACGCCCACCATGATCCGGGTACGGCCGTCCCTTGTGTCGATCCCGATGCTGGGGACTTCGCTCATCAGGAAATGCGGGCCGGAGAAGGACCATTGTTTCCGGTCCTGGCTGGTGGCCAGCCAAAGGCCCTTTTTGGTCCCGATCGCTAAGACAAAGTTCTCTGCGGATGCCATGCACCCCATGCAACCACCCCGGGCTGAGGGCCGCAACGCTTTTCTTCACTATGTGGACCGTGCCGGCAAGGTTGCACTGGTGTGGATCGTGCCGGCACCTCCGTCA
Source organism: Arthrobacter sp. (assembly GCA_035692345.1). GTDB lineage: Bacteria > Actinomycetota > Actinomycetes > Actinomycetales > Micrococcaceae > Arthrobacter. The sequence continues at coordinate 1,963 of DASSIA010000144.1, forward strand.
GTCCACGAATTCGGACTGTGTCTGGATGAAATCCCAGTCGGCCTCAGTAAGGACCGTCACGGGAGTGTCCGGATGCGGGCCGCCGGCCTCGGCGATGCCCTGCAGCACGGGCAGCGGCAGCTCCTCGGCACGGAGGTTCTCCCGCAGCCATGCCTTGGCTTCCAGGTTCAGATCCAGCCACCACATGAAGATTTCCATGACCCTCACGACCTTTCGTATGCTCCAACGTTAGGCGCCGGTCCGGCCGCGTTCAAGGGCAGCCGCGCATCCCAGTAGCTTTCTCCCACTTCCGGGTACAAGCAGGTATCACCGCAGGTCAAACGCCCAAAAAGATGAGTACACGCTACTCACGACGGCACCCCGGCGCCGCCCCTAGCCTGAGGTCATAAAAGCAAACTGACCATGCTGCCGGGGGCATTCAGGCTGACGCTTCCCCCTTGCGGTCTGGTCCGTTTCTCAAAGGACTGGGGAGAACACAGTGAAAAAAGCTCTAGCAACTATGGGGGTCGTGGGGCTGGCAATGCTCAGTGTCACGGCCCCGGCCTACGCAGTGGCTGATGTCACGATCTGCCATCACGGAAGTGAACTGACGATCGACCTCAATGCAACAGGCGCAATAACCGGCCACACGAAACACCCGGACGACATCATCCCGCCAAATTCTGTCCTGCCGGACGGATTCAACTGGCCCCAGGGCGGGGACCCTGCCAAACCCTGCGCCCCCGTCGTCGTGGTGCCACCAGTGGTTGTGGACCCGCCCGTCGTCGTCGTGGACCCACCCGTCGTAGTGGTGCCACCAGTGGTTGTGGACCCGCCCGCCGTCGTAGTGCCACCAGTTGTCGTGGACCCACCGGCCGTCGTGGTGCCACCGGCCGTCGTGGCGCCACCAGCGGTAGTGGACCCACCCGCCGTCGCCCCGGCTGCGCAGACGCCGGCACCACAGGCAGCAACCCCTAAGGTCGCAGCTGCCACGGTGCCCGCCGCCCAGGCCGCAGCGGTCAGCCAGGGCACCAACGAGGGCTTCAATGCCCAGACCGCAGTGGGCGGAAAAGAGGAGAGTACTACCTGGCTGGCCGGTCTGGGCGTCCTGCTGGGTGCGGGCGCTGTGGTTGCAGTGCGTCGCAGGTCCCGGACGGAATCGCCGACGGCGGGCTGACGCCGCCAGCGCCTCCCCGGACTGTCACCGAGGGCGTCCCGCCGAAACCTGGCGGGACGCCCTCGGCACACCCCCACACTTTTCACTCCCGAAGGAGCATCATGGCGAAGCACTCAGGCGCCCACGGCGTCCGCGGCCGGATGCTGCGTGTCCTCCACGTCCGGGGATGGAACCGTGGAGACCTGGCGATCCTGCTCTGCGGAGTGCTGGGCTTCCTGTCCCTGACGTTCGGCGCTCCCCTCCTCAGCCACGGGGGCGGCCCCATCCCCACAGCTGGACTGGCGGCACCGGCCGGGGTCCCGCCGTCGTCCGTTTCCTGGCCGCTGTCTGCCACAGGCAAGGTCCCGATGCCGGCCACCACGCCGGCAGCCCCCGGCGCGGGCACCACCACTGCCGCCGCCCCCTCTCCGGCGTTGCCGGATGCCTCCGCCCCCCTGCGCATTCTGTACCCGGCGGCGGCCATCGACACCGCCATCCATCCGCTTGAACCGGACGCTTCGGCCGTGGCCAGCCGGACGGTGGAACCACCCACCACGATGGACGGATACTGGCTGACACCGTTCGGGACACCCGGAAACGGCTCGGGCAACACCACCTACGTCATCGGGCACAGCTGGGAGGGCCGGGACGCACCCTTCAACCACCTCAGCTCCGCTGCCGCCATTGGCGACCCGTTCGACGTCGTCACCGCAAACGGCACCATCCGATACCGCGTGGACAGCGTCACCACCTACCTCAAAGCCAGCCTCAAGGACAGCCCCATCTGGGACATCGTGCCCAACCGGGTGGTCCTGATCAGCTGCTACACGGAAGACCCCTGGGGGAAGAACGTGGTGGTCACGGCGTCACCCGCTGCCGCCTGACGGATCCAGGCGCCGGAAGCGAAAGGTCCAGGCAGCACTGTTCATAGGCACCGTGCAGGCAGAGAATGGGCACATGACTCCAGAACAATTTGGCGGACCGCCACCGCTCCTGGTCGGAGTGATGCCCAATCAGCATCCGGAAGTACTGACCACCGCTGCAACGCTCGCAGCCAAACTGTCCGCCCCCTTGATGTGTGCCTATGTTGACGAGGCAAGCTACCTCGTGGAGTGGGACCCGGCCAGGTCCGCGCACCGGCTCTCGCTGAACCCGGAAAAGGACGACGACGATATCCGCGCCGTCACCGCCGCGCTCAGGGCGGCGATCCAACGCACAGTGGAGGATGCCGCCGCGGGAGGCGTGCCGGTGGACTGGACGCTGCGGACCCTTGCGGGGGATCCGGGGCGCGCCCTTGCCCGGCTCGCCGCGGAAAACAGCGTTCCCATGATCATCGTGGGAACGTCGGAACGTGGTGTGACGCACCGCATCGCCGAGCTGCTCAACGGCTCGGTGGGCCTGTGGCTCACGCATCACCAGAGCCGCCCTGTGCTGGTGGTTCCCTACCGGAGGCCGGCCCATGAGGACGAGGCATGAACCACCGGATTGAGCCCGAAAAGGGCGTTTCCAGGGGCCGGAAATAATAAAGCGAAAGTAGTTATTCGAGGTGGTAGCGGACAGCCGTACTGGCAAGTAAGCTGGTTCAAGCAGAAAGATCCAGGGCCGCAAGGACCGGGGAATCTGCCCAAAGACTGCTCCGGAGTGCGTATCCCCCAATAACGCACTCCGGAGCTTTTTTGTGCCCTTCTTAGGCCTGCGCAGCGGCACGGCCTTCTGGCTGCCGGAATGCTCCGTCACGGAAAGGTAATACCCCCAGGGGGTACTTGCGCTATACCCCCTCAGGGTATAGGTTGGCAGCATGGAACCATCGCTGGAAACCTTGACCACCCATAGCGTTGCCCACCCGGCGGCCCCGCACGGCTACACCGCCAATAAGGATGCGTACCTGCGCAGGCTCAAACGGATTGAGGGCCAGGTCCGCGGGATCGCCCGGATGGTGGATGAGGACAAATACTGCATCGACATCCTGACGCAGGTCGCTGCGGTCACCAAAGCGCTTCACGCCGTGAGCCTTGGACTCGTCGAGGAGCACATCGGCCACTGCGTGGTGGGTGCAGCCGGGGAACCCGATCCCGCCCTTCGCGCCGAAGCCATTGACGTCAAGGTCAAGGAAGCAGCAGAGGCCATCGGGCGCCTGCTCCGCTGACCACCCAGTCGCCACCGAGCACCCATTCACAGCCGGCCACCGCCGGCCCCCTTCAAAGGAGCCAGCCATGAGCACCACCTCCACCACCGTCAACGTTTCCGGCATGACCTGCGGCCACTGCGTTTCCTCCGTCAGTGAGGAACTTGAATCGCTCGCCGGGGTTGAAGCGGTCGACGTCGAACTTAACGCCGGGGGCATTTCCACCGTCACCATCACCTCCAGCCAGGAACTGTCGCCGTCCGAAATCGGCGAAGCGGTGGCCGAAGCCGGCTACCTGGTTGTTGCCAACGACGCGTAATGCTTCCGGAAGGGGGTCCAGCATGAGCACTGACCATCTCCACCATGTGCCCGGCAGCCGTGTGGTTGAACTGGATATCGAGGGCATGACCTGCGCCTCCTGCGTCAACCGCGTGGAACGTAAGCTCGGCAAGCTGGACGGGGTGGAAGCCTCGGTCAACCTGCCGCTGGAGTCCGCACACGTCATCGTCCCGGCCGGCATCACGGACCAGCAGATTGTGGATACCGTCAACGCCACCGGCTACAAAGCCAGCCTCCGCGCCACCACCACCAGCACCCATGAAGACCACATGGCCCATGGCGGCACTGCGGCCGAACTCCTGCCGCGCCTGATCCTCGCCGCAGTCCTGACGGTTCCGGTTTTCCTGTTGTCCATGGTTCCGGCATTGCAGTTCCCGAACTGGGGCTGGGCGGCCGGGGCCTTGGCGCTGCCTGTGGTCAGCTGGTCGGCCTGGCCGTTCCACCGTGCTGCGGCCGTCAATGCCCGCCATCTTGCCTCCACCATGGACACCCTTGTGTCCATTGGCGTCGTTGCCGCCTACCTTTTCAGCGTGTGGCAACTCGCACTGGATCCCGGCATGACTGAGCACCCGGCCAAGGCTGGAATGGAAACCGGCGGACTCTACTTCGAAGTGGCCGCCGTGGTCACCACCTTCCTGCTCCTGGGCCGGTTCCTCGAAGCCAACGCCAAGCAGAAAGCCGGCGACGCCCTCAAAGCGCTGCTGAACCTGGGCGCCAAGGACGCCACCGTCCTGCACCATGGCACCGAGCACAAGATCCCGGCCGATCAGCTCCGGGTGGGAGACGTCGTTGTGGTCCGCCCCGGGGAGAAGATCGCCACCGACGGGGTGGTGATCGACGGCAGCTCAGCGGTGGATGCTTCCCTGCTGACCGGCGAGTCTGTCCCGGTGGAGGTGGGACCGGACAGCAAGGTCACCGGTGCCACGATCAACACCTCCGGCCGCCTGCTGGTCCGCGCCACACGCGTGGGCTCCGAAACGATGCTCGCCCAGATGGCCCGGCTGGTCTCGCAGGCGCAGACCGGCAAAGCCCCCATCGCCCGCCTCGCCGACCGGATCAGCGCCGTCTTTGTCCCGGTGGTTCTTGCCATCGCGGTGCTTACCTTTGCCCTTTGGCTCGCGTTCGGCGGCCCGGTGATTGGGCCCGCCGAGCTCCAGGCAGCCTTCACTGCCGCCGTCACCGTCCTGGTCATAGCCTGCCCCTGCGCCCTTGGTCTTGCCACCCCGGTGGGACTGCTCACCGGGACCGGCCGGGGGGCGCAGCTGGGCATCCTGATCAAGGGCCCACACGTCCTCGAAGACACCCGCACCGTAGACACCATCCTCCTCGACAAGACCGGCACCGTCACCACCGGCAAACTCGCCGTGGACTCCGCTCTCGCGTTTGACGGTTACCAAGGCAAGGACGTGCTGCGGCTCGCCGGCGCCGTCGAAGCGGCATCGGAGCACCCGATCGCGCACGCCATCGCCGCCGCGGCTCTTGCGGCACAAACCGCGCACGCGCAAACCGGGCACGACGACGGCGCGCGGCTGCCCGCCGTCGGGAACTTCCGTTCGGCACCCGGCGGCGGAGTCGTGGGAACCGTGGAAGGGCGCGGGATCCTGGCTGGCCGCACGGGCTGGCTCACGGAAAACGGCGTCCGCATTTCCGCGGCGCAGCAAGTTGCTCTGGCGGACGCGGAGGCAACCGGCGCCACGGCCATCTGGGTGGCGGTGGACGGCACTCCCGCAGGGATCATCAGTCTCCGCGACACCGTTAAGCCGGGATCGGCTGCAGCTGTGGCCAGGCTTAAGCAGCTCGGGCTGCGCCCCATCCTGTTGACCGGGGACAACGCCGCCGTGGCCGCACAGGTTGCTGCCGCCGTCGGCATCTCCCCCAACGATGTTTATGCAGGCATCCTGCCGGCCGGAAAGGTCGACGCCGTCCGAAAGCTCCAGGCGGAGGGCGCCACGGTGGCCATGGCCGGCGATGGCGTGAACGACGCCGCCGCGCTGGCGCAGGCGGATCTGGGCATCGCCATGGGTTCCGGCACGGATGTGGCCATCGAAGCCGCGGACCTCACTGTAATGGGCAATGATCTGGGACAGGTGGCCCAGGCCATCGAACTGTCCCGGCGGACGCTGGCCACCATCAAGACCAACCTGTTCTGGGCGTTCTTCTATAACGCCATCGGCATTCCGGTGGCTGCCCTGGGCCTGTTGAACCCGATGATTGCCGGGGGCGCGATGGCGGCGAGTTCCGTCCTGGTGGTGGCCAACTCGCTGCGGCTGCGCAGCTTCGGCAAGTAGTTCTTCAGGCGGATACGTCCTCAGGCGGTGCCGAAGCGCACGGCCGCGCGGGCCCTGGCCTTGGCGGCCTCTTCGTCCCGGTCTTTGGCAGGAGCGTGGGTGACCAGCGAATCCAGCAGGTGCTGGGTGATGTGGGCGATCTCGTGCACCGCCGCTTCGAAGGCGTCTTCGTTCGCCTTGGACGGCTTGGTGCTGCCGCTGACCTTGCGCACGTATTGGAGAGCCGCGGCGTGAACCTCCTCAGAGGTGGCGTGCGGTTCGTAGTTGTGGAGGGTTCGGATGTTCCGGCACATACAGCCATGCTAGGCGCTGGGACGCCTCGGATCGACCCCCTCGGGATCAGCTCCCCGCCCTCCCAACCGGGCAGGGGCGGGACGGTGCCACATGGGGACCGGTGCATGGGCAGCGGTGCCCATCGACACTTTTTTGCGGCCGGGATAGGTTCTAGGTAATGGATCTTCCGGATCAGCCGGAGGCCGCTGGGGATGCCGATCTGGATCGGATCCAAACATTACGAGGAGAAAACTGATGGCTATTTGGGGCGCAGATGTAGAACAGCTCAGGACTCTTGGCAGCAAGCTGCAGGCCGGTGCCGCGGAGATCGAGCAGCAGCGGTCCAACCTCTCCCGCGTGCTGGACAGCACCACCTGGGAAGGCCCGGACGCGCAGCACTTCCGCAGCGAATGGTCCGGCACGCACACCGCGGCCCTGAACCAAGTCATCCAGGCGCTGAAGGATGCCGGCCAGAAGGCCACCAGGAACGCCAACGAGCAGGACCACGCTTCACGCTGACCAGCGAAGCTTCACGTGGGGCCCGGACACAAGTGTCCGGGCCCCACGGCGTTAAGAGCTGTGGGAGTGGGCCCTTTCTTCGAAACCTTCTTCATCAGGAGCCGGCAGGCGGCACTTACGGAACGGGTTCGACGTCGTTCGCGTGCTCGAGCGCGGCGGGCGTCATGCCGGTAGCGGCGGCTGCACCGGAGCGCAGCTCGTCCAGCCGGACCAGCACCACTCCGCCGACAATGAGGACCCCGCCCAGGAGCTGAATGGCGCCGGGCAGCTCACCCAGGAGAAGCCAGGCCCAGATGACGGCGAACAGCACCTCTGTCAGCGAGACGAAGGACGCAACCTTGGAGCCGAGGGCGCGGGCGGCCATAATTCCGGAGACGTAAGCCAGCACGGTTGCCATGATGACCAGGCCACCCAAGGCAACCCACCACGGCGTGACCCAGGGGCCGAGCCTTGTGTCCGTGGTGCTGAAGGTCATGGGCAGAAGTCCCGTGGCGGCCGCCAGCCACATGACGGCTGCGCCCACCATCAGCCCAACGGACGCGAGGACGATGGGCGGCAGGGAATCGTTCTCCTTGGCCGTGATGAAGAAGTAGATGGCGAGGCAGACCGCGGCGGCCATCCCCCACAGGACCCCGATGATGTCGATCCTGACAGTGCCGGTGAGGTCCAGTACGAGCACCAGGCCGGCGAGGGACAAGAGCGTCCCGCCAAAGGTCAGCGCACGCGGCCGTTTCCGGCTGGCTGCCCATAGCCAGAGCACGATGAGGACAGGAGCGAGGTACTCAAGCAACAGTGCCACGCCGACGGAGAGCCGGGACACGGCGTTGAAGTAGAAAAGCTGGCACGCGGCCACGCCGATCAGGCCGAAAAGACCGATAGTGACCCAATTGTCGCGCAACTGGTGCCAGCGTCCCCGCAAAGCCAGGACGGCGGGAAGCGCGAGAATCAGCGCGGCGCCGGTCAGTCGGGCCGTCACGGCTGCTCCCGGGGACCAGCCGGTTTCCAGGAGAGCTTTGGCGAAGGAGCCGGAGAGCCCGAAAACAGCAGAAGAGAACAATGCGATTCCGAGGCCGGAGCCAAGGAATCCGCCCGCGGCTGCGGGGTTGTGGGCGGCAGACACCGACGCCTCCTGTCAGGAGTAAAGTGGGGTAATGGTCCTGACACTACGCCCGACCCCAGTAAGGAGTCAAGATGGTCTTTGCCCCTGACACCGAAATTGCCCTGCGCACCGTGGTCAACCTGATCAACACCGCCGCCAACGGACATGAATCACTGGCAACGGTGATGGACCTGGATCATTTCCTTCAGTCCGAAGGGTTCAGTGGGTCCCGCGCCGGCGACGCAGCGGAAGTGGCGAGTGTCCACGAACTTCGCGGCCGGCTTGCCGCCCTGTGGACTGCAGACGAGGACTCTGCCGTGGCGGGCGTAAACCAACTGTTGCGCGAGGCCAACGCCCTTCCCCAGCTGATAAAGCACGACGAGTGGGACTGGCATCTTCACGCCACCGCCAGGGATGCGCCGCTGGCAGAGCGAATGGGCACCGAAGCCGCCATGGCCCTGGTGGACGTCATCCGGAGCAAGGAGATGGACCGGCTGCTGGTGTGTGAGGCCGAGGACTGCGACGCCGTTGTCCTGGACCTCAGCCGCAACCGGTCGAAGCGGTATTGCGATACCGGCAACTGCGCCAACCGCGCGCACGTGGCAGCGTACCGCGCGCGGCGGGCTACGAGTGGCCGGAGCCGGTAGTGTCCGCGTCCGGAGCCTCGGGGGTGCCGCCTGACTGGGTTGGGCCGCTTCCCCCGAATCCATGCGAGGGCTTCCGCGCGGAACTGAGGTTGACACCCGAACCCTTGCCCAGATGTTCGGCGTTCTCCTTGTAGCTCATAGCCAGCATGGCGGCGATCACCAGCGTGACGATAAACGCAATGCCGGCGCCGGTGAAGGCGAGGTCAAACCGCGGGGTCTTCGAGCTGCCGCCGGAGGCGAAGATCAGCACGGCGACGAAGGCGAGGACGGCCCAGAACGCAGAGAACATCAGCGGCCCCTTTACCGAGGTCCGCAGCTTGCGCGGTTTTCCTGGTTTCTGGTCTGCCAAGATAGTTCCTCTCCTACAGCCACGCCGGAAGGCAAGCTGGTTTGAATGTTTCCGGCGGTCTTGCCGGGCGTATTTTCTACGCCGGGTAGAACCGTTGGCTTCTAGTTTACGGCTTCCCGGCGGCGGGCCGGGCATCATGCCTCAGGGTCAGCCCGGACAACACCCACAACACGCCGGAAATGATGGCCCCACCGCCTGCCACGCCCAACAGTGCGTGAGCCCCGAGGCTGATGAAAAAAGGCAGGATGGCCGCTGTGCCAAGGCCGATGATGCCCGATGCCAGCCAGTCGCGGGCCAGCACGTGCCGGCCACGGTATCGGATCCCGCAGTACAGCTCAGCCGCGCCGGCAAGGCCAAGGCCCAGCGCCGCGACGACTCCGAAGACGCCGTCTCCGTGCAGCAGCACCAACGCGGCGCCTGCGCCGGTGAGTGCGGACCCGGCGGCGGAGAGGATCTTGCCTGGCATACCCGCTCGCTGGTAACCCGTCTTCGGGATTCCCCAGAGCATCAGCAGGCCGGTCGCCAGGAGATAGAGTCCGCCAGAGATGCCCATGACCTGGACCGATGGGCCGGCCCAGAAGACAGTCACCGCACCGAACACGAGAGCGGCCAGGGCCCGGAGCAACACAGGCTTCCACAGGTCAGCCTGCGGTGCGGTGCCGGGGGCGATATCTGCGGGGGTCAGTGGTTGGCTCACCGGTCCAGTTTAGTGGCCGCTGGCCCTATGGCGAACCGAGCACCATCCAGCGGTCCGACCGGGCCCGCAGGCCCAGGGTCACAGCCCGGGCGGCCATGTAGCCCAGCGCAAAAGCGGCCCAGAGCCAAACCAGGCCTGCAGCACCGGAGATGCCGGAAACAGCAACGGCCACCAGCATGGGCACGTAGGCCGCGAGGTTGGCCACGCCTGCCAGCGCCAGGTACTTTGCGTCGCCGGCGCCGATCAGCACGCCATCCAGGACAAAGACAAAACCGGCAATGGGCTGGCCGGCGGCCAGTATCCACAGGGCGTACGTCAGGACGGTCCGGACGCCGGCGTCGGACGTGAACAGTGCCCCCGCCCAGGGCGCAGCGACGGCCAGCAGGGCACCGGTGACCACACCGAATCCGGCTCCCCAGCGGATCATCGTCCGGGTCAACTGCCGCGCCCTGACGGGATGCGACGCACCCAATTCCTTCCCGATCAGGGCTTGCGCTGCGATGGCGAGGGCATCCAGGGCAAAGGCAAGGAAGGAAAAGATGGTCATGGCAAGCTGGTGCGCGGCAAGGTTGACGGCACCTTGCCCCGCGACCACAAAGACTGTCGCCAGAATGGCGATGCGCAGGCTCAGCGTGCGGAGCATAAGCCACGAACCGACCCGGGTCATGGCGCGGATGCCGCTCCAGTCAGGCCACAGGCTGATGCCGTGCCGGACCGCGTTTCGCCTGACCATCACCACGTAGACGCACGCCATGGTCCATTGCGCCACGCTGGTGCCCGCCGCCGAGCCTGCAACCGACCAGCCCAGCCCGTAGACCAGCCAGAAGTTGAGGACAATATTCAGGCCAAATCCTGCGGTGGCCACCAGCAGCGGAGTCCTCGTGTCCTGCAAGCCGCGGAGGACGCCCGTGCCGGCAAAGATCAGTAACATTGCCACCAGGCCGGGCATGGACCAGCGGAGATAGTCAACAGCGAAGGATTGCACATCACCTTCAGCCCCCATCAGGGCCACCAGCGGTTCCGCGGCCCAGAACCCGGCCACCGCCAAAACGATGCCAAGCAGCAGCGCCAGCCAGACGCCGTCGCGCCCTGCAGCAAGCGCCTTGCCCAACTGCCCGTGACCCATCGCGCGCGCCACCGCCGGTGTTGTGGAGTACGCGAGGAAAACCATCAGGCCGACGGCGGTGTGCAGCACCGCGGAAGCGAGCCCCACGCCAGCCAATTGGGACACCCCAAGATGGCCCACAATGGCCGAATCCGCCAGCAGGAACAGGGGTTCGGCGATCAGTGCGCCGAACGCGGGCACGGCGAGCCGCAGGATCTCCCGGGCATGGCTGGCGGGCCGCTGCACGGCGGGGGCGGATTGGCTGGGCACAGAGCCAGCCTAACGGGCGGCACCTGTAGAGTTGGCTGGCTTTCGTGACGCCGCAGATCATGACAAGGGACACAAAAGTCCACATTTCGTTGACACTTCAACGAATCATCAGAGACACTCGAATCATGAACCAGTCACGCCTGACCACCACCGCCCTGACCATCCTTCGCGTCGCCCTTGGCTTCCTTTTCGCTGCCCACGGCTGGCAGAAGTTCAACGAATGGACCATCGCCGGCACCCAGGCCGCGTTCGGCCAGATGGGCGTGCCGGCAGCCAACCTGACGGCACCTCTGGTTGCAGGCCTCGAGCTTGCCGGCGGTATCGCCCTCGTCGTGGGCGCGCTGACCCGCGTTGTTGCGGTCCTGCTGGCGCTGGACATGATCGGCGCCATCGTCCTGGTGCACGCCTCGGCCGGCGTTTATGTCGAAAAGGGCGGGTACGAACTGGTACTGCTCCTGGGCGCAGCCGCCCTGGCATTCGCCCTCACCGGAGCCGGCCGTATTTCCGTTGACCGCGCAGTGTTCGGCCGCATGAACAACAGGCTGGCAGTGCTCGCCTAAGAACCCCGCCACCCCCCGACGCTCTCTCACTTTTGACGCGTTATGACAGAACGCTCTTTCACCCTCCTCAGGACAGTGAAAGAGCGTTCGGCATTTAAGGCCCAAAGGTGAGAGAGGGTCCGGCGGGGTGCGTCACAACTGTGGCAGGCCGGGCGGCACCCCCTAAAGTGGGCACCATGAGCGAGCCAGCCGCCAATTCCGTCACCCTCCGCTTCCTCGCAGCACCCACGGATGTGGGCCATAGCGGTTCGGTGGACGCGGGGACCGTTCTGGAGTGGGTGGACAAGGCCGCATATGCTGCCGCCGTCGGCTGGGCCAAGTCCTACTGCGTCACCGCCTACGTGGGCAATATCCACTTCGCGGACCCGGTGAACAGCGGCGACATGGTGGAAGTGGAGGCCACGATCGTCTACACGGGACGCTCTTCCATGCACATCCGGACCGTTGTCTCGTCAGGTGATCCCAAGGGCGGCCCTGCAACGATGCGCAGCCAGTGCATGGTGATCTTTGTGGCGGTCGGAGAAGACGGAAAGCCGATCCCGGTCAGTCAGTTTGAGCCTGTCACCCCTGCAGAGATCGAACAGCGCGATCATGCCCTTGCCCGGGTCAAGGTCCGTGAACGGATCGTTGAAGCCATGAACGCCCAGGAATATACCGACGCCGGGACCGCCGAACGCGTGACGCTGCGGTTTATGGCCGCCCCCACAGACGTGAACTGGGGCGGGAAAGTGCACGGCGGCATCGTAATGAAGTGGATCGACGAAGCAGCCTATGTCTGCGCGTCCCGCTACTGCGGAATGGATACAGTAGCGGTCTTCTCCGGTGGCGTGCGGTTTTACCGGCCCCTGCTGATCGGCCATGTGGTGGAGGTCGAGGCCAGGCTCGTCTACACAGGGACCAAAGGCATGCACGTCGCCGTACACGTCCGCTCGGGAGACCCGAAGGGCAAGGAACTGAACCTCACCACATACTGCCTCACCGTGATGGTGGCGCGCGACGCCGACGGCAACTCCGTGCCCATCGCACCATGGGTGCCGGTCTCGGCGGAGGACAAGCGGCTCCACGCGCATGCCCGCGAGCTGCTGGAAATCCGGGGCACCGCGCCGGGGAACCGGCTGCCCAACCACCTGCTGGAGCAGGGCTGAGCCAGCCCGCCCCAGGCGGAACGGGCTTAGAAGCCGCTGCCTCCGGCGTCGGCTGCCATGTTGGCGAAACGCGAGTAGTGGCCCTGGAAGGCCACCACAATGTCCTTCGTGGGGCCGTTACGGTGTTTGGCGATCAGAATGTCCGCCTCGCCTGCGCGCGGTGATTCCTTGTCATAGACGTCCTCGCGGTGCAGCAGGATCACCATGTCCGCGTCCTGCTCGATGGAGCCGGACTCACGGAGGTCAGAGACCATGGGCCGCTTGTCCTGGCGCTGCTCGGAGCCACGGTTCAGCTGAGAGAGCGCGATAACCGGAACCTGGAGTTCCTTTGCCAGCAGCTTGAGTGCACGGGAGAACTCGGATACTTCCTGCTGGCGTGACTCCACCTTCTTGCCGGAGCTCATGAGCTGCAGGTAGTCCAGGATGACGAGCTTCAGGTCATGCTGCTGCTTGAGGCGGCGGCACTTGGCCCTGATTTCCATCAGCGACATATTGGGGCTGTCGTCGATGAACAACGGGGCATCATTCATCCGGCCCATGGTGGTGGCGATCTTGGACCACTGCTCGTCCTTGATGGTGCCTTTGCGGAGGTCCTGGAGGCCGATGGTTGCTTCGGCCGAGAGGAGGCGCATGGCGATTTCGTTCCGGCCCATTTCGAGCGAAAACATGACGGTGGCCAGATTGTGCTTGATGGCCGCGGACCGGGCAAAGTCCAGGGCGAACGTGGACTTTCCAACGGCCGGGCGGGCGGCGATGACGATCATCTGCCCGGGGTGGAGGCCATGGGTGAGTTCGTCGAGCTCGTAGAAGCCGGTAGGCACACCGGTCATGCCTTCGCCGCGGTGGCCGGAGGCTTCGATCTCGTCCACTGTGGATTCCATGACGTCTTTGAGGACCACGTAGTCCTCTGCCGTGCGCCGTTCGGCCACGGCGTAGATCTCGGCCTGCGCCTGGTTGACCAGGTCCTCCACCTCGCCGTCGGAGCCGTATCCCAGCTGGACGATCTTGGTGCCCGCGTTGACGAGCCGGCGCAGAACGGCGCGCTCTGCCACGATCTCGGCGTAGTAGCCGGCATTGGCGGCTGTGGGGACGGTCTGGATGAGCTCGTGCAGGTAGGCGGGGCCGCCGATCCTGTTGATCTCTGCGCGTTTGGTCAGTTCGTCCGAGACCGTGACGGCATCTGCCGGCTCGCCGCGGCCGTAGAGGTCGATGATCGCCTCGTAGATGGTCTCGTGCGCAGGCCGGTAAAAGTCCTGGCCGCGAAGGATTTCCACAACGTCCGCGATGGCGTCCTTGGACAGCATCATGCCGCCGAGGACGGACTGCTCGGCAGGAATGTCCTGGGGTGGCTTTCGGCTGGCTTCTGATCCGCGGGTACCCTCGATCGAGTCCAGGTGCGTTACTGACAAAGCTGCCGTCCTCCGTTGTGCCGCGCATGATGCGGCGAGTAAGTCATTTACCTGCCGTGTGCCATCCTGCGGGACTTCCACGGGACGGCCTGCATTCAGGTCTATCAGCGGCCACCGACAATGACGCCCGGCGGGCCCGGTTGAAACCGGCGCAACGCGCGGGGGAGTTATCCCCAGGATCCGCAAGTTATCCACAGAATGCGCCGCAGCGGCTGGACCGAAGGCCTCCACTGCGGTGACACCGCATGTCGGCGACGGCGCTGGCGCGCCCCAAAAGCAGGTATCCCGCAACGGTAGCCGCCACTGCCCCAGCGTCAAAGCCCACAAACCCGCAGGGCTGTGGATAACCTGTGCACTACCGGGCATAGCTTGTGCACAGCCTGTGGGTGAACCTGTGGAAACAAAAAAACTTTTGCCTCATATAGGCCTTTGACCTGCGAAAACGTTCATCAAGGATGTGGACTAAAATGTTTTTTTCCGAACCTTCATCCACAGCTTGCGGCGCGGCGCGGTTGAACGGAGTGCCTTTTTGGGCTGGTTCAGTGGCGATTCATACCCCCTTGGTGATGCAACGCACACCGACTGGCGCCGTTTGACGCTGCAGCCGGACCGCTGTATGCAAAGGCAGGTATGTGCTGTGGATAACGCGCAACTGGCATAAGCTCTGACTATGGGCGACATACTGATGGTGTTATTGCCGGCTGGCGTCTTGGCGGCAATTATCTGGGCTCTCGCGACCGCCCTCAGGCCGCGTAATTCCGGGACCTCGGACGCCGAAAAATACCAGCAGGACCTGGCGAGGCGCTCTGCGGAGCACTACGCCGAGCAGGTGCGCGTGGCAACAGCCGTGCGCGCCCGCCTCGAAGCCAACACCCGGCCTAGCCAGAACGAGCAGCAGCAGTCGCAGCAGGATGACCATGCGCGGGCAGTACGGCTTGGACAACCCGGAGCAGGCGCCGGCCAGTATGGTTACACGGCGCTTCCGGGCGGGCAGTTGGATACACAACTGGCCCTCCAGTTGCAGACGATGGCCCGCGACGGACACCGGATCCAGGCCATCAGGCTCCTGCGCCAAGCAACCCACACGGACCTGGCAACAGCCAAAAAGTATGTAGATCGGCTTTAGAAATGGAATCGCTCGTGATCCCCGTTATTATCCTCGCGGTCGTGGCCGCCGGAGTCGCACTGGCAGCCAGGGCCGTCAGCCGGCGGCAGGCGGCCGCCAGGCAGGCCGGGACCGCCCCGGCGCCGGATCCGGTTGAGGTAGCCCGCCTGGCCGCGGCCAAGCTCTCTGAGGACCAGCACCGCAGGCTGTATGCCCTGATTGCGCAGGGACAGGCGATGGCGGCCATCAAGCTGTACTACGAGTCCACCGGAGACGGGCTGCGGGCGTCCCGGGATGCGGTGGGTGCGCTGGCCGCCCATCCGCAGCCATACCGGAGCCCGGCCGCCGAACCGGCTGATGCCGAGCCGGATGACGACGACACACCCCAGCGCTTCCCCTACCGGTACCGTGCCATCGCCAGCAAGGGCGACGTGACGCGCGAGGTCAGCAGCAACATGCTCAACGATGAGATCTACGGCCGTATCCGCACACTGGCGCGCAGTGGCGACACCGAAGCCGCCGCGAACGCCCTCATCCGGCACTCGGACATCACCATCAAACAGGCCAGGGAATTCATCGCCCTCCTGGACGACTGAGGGCTGTGGGTTTTGACGGTGCTTGGCGGCGTTTCGTTGTCGCTGTTTGCCGTTATTGCCGATGCGCTGTGGCTGCTTACGGCCTGCCGTTCATGCGGAATCTTTCGGCCTGCCGTGTCAAGTTTCTACCCCGTCATGTGGTCGTTGCCGCGCATTCGGACGGCGACCACTGAGCCAGAAGCGGCGGTGAGTACCGCGACAGTGGCGATGGCTGTGGGAATTCCGTACAGGTCTGCGAGAAGACCCGCCAGGAGTGCCCCTACGGCGAAACCGCCGTCACGCCAGAGCCGGTAGATGCCGACGGAGCGGGCCCGCCAGGCGGGGTGTGCGACATCGCCGATGGCGGCCAGGAGGGCGGGGTAGACCAGGGCCGTTCCGAGCCCGAGGAGGACTGCGGCGATTAGCCAGGGCCCGAAGCTGTGGGAGGCGGCGACCATCGCGAGTCCTGCGGCTTGGACGAGCATGCCGGCCGCGATGAACCTCTTGCGGCCCCACTTGTCTGAGGCGGCACCCGTGAAGAGCTGCCCGGCGCCCCAGACCGCGGGGTAAACGGCGGCCAGGATCCCTACCTGGTTCACGCTTAGCCCGGAGCTGACGAATAAGACGGGAAAGAGGCCCCAGGCGAGGCCGTCATTGAGGTTGTTCACCAGGCCGGCTTGGCTGGCCGCGGAGAGTGAGCGGTCTTTGAAGCTGGTGAGGGTGAAAACCTGGCCGGTGGTGAGGGCGGCATGGGTACTGCTGTGTGCACTGGCGTGCTGGGAGGCCTCAGTCATGGCGTGGTGGTGGGTCTCGCGAACGGTCAGGACTGACAGGCCTAACCCGAGGGCAATGTAGGCGGCTCCGAGGAGAAACGGGCCGGGCCGGAGCCCGTGGGCGGCGGCGATGTACCCCGTGGCCAGGGCAGTGACGGCGACGCCGAGGTATCCTGCCGCTTCGTTCAGGCCCATGGCGAGGCCGCGCTGTTTCGGGCCGCTCAGGTCCATCTTCATGATCACGGCCGCGGACCAGGTCAGGCCTTGGCTGACACCGAGGAACACGTTCGCCGCGACGATCCATCCCCACGACGGACCGAAGATGATCATGAGCGGGACGGGGAGCGCTACCAGCCAGCCCGGGCGGTCTAGGGGGAATCGCCTGCTCAGGCTGCGGGGACGCTGTTTCGCCAGGCGTTCCAGGCGGCGTAGCTGCCGTCGAGTTCGACGACGTCGTACCCGGCACGGCGCAGGGCGCTGGCGGCCACGGAGTTGCGCACGCCGGACTGGCAGTAGGACACGATGGTGCCGCCGGCGGGCAGCTCATCCAGATGCCACATGACGCGGCCGCCGCTGAGCTGGTGGGAGCCTGGGATGTGTCCTGCCTTGTGCTCGGTCTTGTTGCGGACGTCCAGGACCATGGCGGCCTCGAAACCCTCGAGTACTTCAGGCTGGATCAGCTTCGGTGTGAAGGTGGGCAGCCCCTTGATGCCGGTGAGGTAGCCGGCCACGTTGTCGATGCCCACCCGGACCAGGTGGTCCCACATGTCCTGGGCCTGTTCCTGGTCCTTGGCCAGGAGCACCAGCGGGTTCGTGTCGGTCTCGGGGTTGACCACCCAGGCGCCGTAGCTGGCCACGGATTTTCCGGCCGGAACGTTCAGGGACCGGGCCACGGTGCCTTCGTGGACTTCACTGTTTGACCGGGTGTCGATAAAGGTCAGGGTGTCCGCCGCCAGGCCCGCGGCAACGATGTCCGTTGCGAGCCGGGGCAGCGGGGTCCGCTCGCCCATGATGGTAGGGCCTTCCCGGTTTTCGCGCTTCATGCGGGCGAAGTAGGCGTGGGCGTCGGGCTGGCCGTCGAGCAGTTCGTTGATGAAGCCCTGTTCGTCGTTGGTGGCCAGGTAGGGGCCCCACCAGGCGTAGAGGCGTTCGTAACCCACTGTGGAGGAAGGGATGGCGCCCAGGGCCTTGCCGCAGGCGCTGCCGGCGCCGTGGCCCGGGTGGACCTGGACGTAGTCGGGCAGGGTGACGAACTTGTCACGCAGGCTGGCGAACAGCTGCTTGGCACCTTCGAAGCGGGTGTCCACGCCGCCGGCCGCTTCGTCCAGCAGGTCGGGCCGGCCAAGGTCGCCGGAGAAGACGAAGTCTCCGGAGAGCAGGTAGCCGGGTTGGTCGCTGAACGCGCCGTCGGTCACCAGGAAGGACAGGTGCTCGGGAGTGTGACCCGGGGTGTGCACCGCCTTGATGCTGATGTTGCCCAGGGTGATGGTGTCGCCGTCGTAGAGCCGCTCGCCGTCGAAGCCGTATTGCCAGTCGGGTCCGCCCTCACCGGAAACATAGATCTTGGCGCCCGTGGCGGCGGCCAGTTCGCGGGTGCCGGAGAGATAGTCGGCGTGGATGTGGGTCTCGGTGACGGCAACGATCTTCATGCCGTTCTTCGCGGCAAGCTCCTGGTAGACGGCGATGTCGCGGCGGCCGTCCACCACGATCGCTTCACCCTTGGACTGGCAGCCGATCAGGTAGCTGGCCTGGGCCAGGTCTTCATCGTAAATGCGCTCGATAAGCATATGGTGCTCTCCTTCGTGGAGTGGGTGTCTTGGGGATTTGGTTCAAGTTTAATACCCCTGGGGGTATCCAGTAAAGAGGAATTTGCGCCGGTAATCCGGGCCCGTGCCCGTCCTGCTGTTGGGCTGCGGCGGCGAGGGCCCGTTCTGCTTCGGTGTTTACCTTGGCGAAGGTGATGCCCGGGTGCCTTTCAGCGGCGGTTCGTTGCCTTGGCTGGTGGCGGGCTTCCAAGGGTCAGGTGGTGGGGAGGCCGGCGCGGGTCCATGCGATCATGCCGCCGGCCATGGTGTCCGCGGTGAAGCCGGCGCCGTTGAGGGCCTCCGCCACGCGGGCGGAGCGGTTGCCACTGCGGCAGACCGCAATGACGGGCGCTGCGGGGTCCAACTCGGACAGGCGTGCCTGCAGCTGGCCCATGGGGATGTGCAGGGCACCGGGAATGATCCCTTCAGCGACCTCGAAGTCCTCGCGGACATCGAGGATGCGGGCGGTGGTCCGGCGTTGCGCGGCTTCGGTGACGGTGATTTCAGCCATTGGATTCTCCTTCGAAATGGTGTGGGCTGTTATTAGCGGACGGATTCGCCGGCCTGGCGCCAGGCGGCCATGCCGCCGCGCACCGAGTAGGCGTCATATCCCTTTGCGGCGAGGAGCCGGGCTGCTGAGGCGGAACGGACGCCCGAGGCGCACACAGCGATCACGGGACGGGTCTTCTGGATCCCTGCCGTACTGCCCTGCAGCCTGTCCAGGGGGACATGTTTGGCCTGCGGGGCCCTGCCCGTCCGCCATTCCTGGGCTGACCTGACATCGATGAGCGTGGCCCCGGAGCCCAGGAGTTCCTTGGCTTGGGCAACGGATATCGTCTTGTAGGGCTTGCTGAAGGCTTTCTTGAGGGAGTCGATCAGTCCCATGGTGTTCTCCTGTTTTGTGGGGTCAGGCGGTGACGGTGCTGGCGGTGACCCACGCCGCGACGGCGAAAATGAGTACCGCGAATGAGATGCGGATGTGCGCGTCCTTGAGGTAGCGGGCAAGCCTGGCGGCAATGAGGGATCCCAAGATGGCAGGGACCGCGAACGCCAGGGTGGTGGCCCAGTCGATCGTGTATCCGGCAGCGTGGGCACTGAATCCCGCAGCGGAGTTGATGACAATGATCGCCAGGGACGTTCCGACGGCCTGCTTCATGCGCAGGCCCAGGAAGATGGTCAGTGCGGGAGTGATGAGGAAGCCGCCGCCCACTCCGAGCAGTCCGGTCAGGAAGCCCACGAGCAGGCCCACTGCCACCGCCTTGGGGGCGCAGGACCGGAAAGCCCTGCCCGGCCCCGTACTGCAGGATCCTTCGGATTCGCGCGGCTTCCTGAGCATCCGAATTCCCGCGGCCACCATGATCACGGCGAAGGCAAGCATCAGGATGGTCGGGTCCAGCAGCCGGCCCACGGCCGCACCGCCCCATGCCGCCGGGATGCCGGCGGCGCCGACAATGGCGAACACGGGCCAGTTCAGGCCCTCGCGGAGGCGGGGCAACAGGGCCGCCAGCGAGGAGATGCCCACCACCAGCAGTGAGGTGGGGATGGCCTGCGCGGGGCTCATGCCTACCCCGTACACCAGTGCCGGAACGGCGATAATTGACCCGCCGCCGCCCACTACGCCCAGGACGATCCCGACGACAAGCCCCAGACCCAGGGCTGGAATCATGCCGCGGCATCCTCTTCAGGTGCCGGCACAGGAAGCTGCAGGATGGCGCTTTCGCGGGTGGGTTCCTTGGTGACCTTGTTCCACGGCATGGCCGAGAGGGCCTGACCCATGGCGCAGGTGTTGGTAGCTGCCGAGAACGTCAGGCCGGCGCCAATGGCGCCAGCCAGCATGCGCACCTTGGGGGAGATGAACTTGCCTCCGACCATCCCCATGATTACGAGGGAACCTGCGGCAAGGCGGACCTGGCGTTCCAGATCCCAGCGGTCCTTGCCCCTCACAACGTCCCCGCCGGCGGCCGCGAAGCCGGGTGCCCCGCCGGTCAGGACGTAGGCGACGTCAACGCCGGACTTGCCGAGGCGCTGGCGGGCCTGCTCGGCGCGCCCTCCGGACTGGCAGACCAGGACCACGCGTGAGCCCAGGCGGGCGGCGAACTCATCGGTGTGCTCGGACAGCAACGGCAGCGGCACATTGTAGGAGCCGCGGATATGCATGGACTCAAACTCCGCGGCGGAGCGGACGTCGATCACCACGAGGTCCTGATGCTGGTCAATCCAGGAACGCAGGGTCTCGGGAGCAAGGGCGGTAACGGCAGGGGCCGTGGAAGGGGAAGTCATTGCTGGCCTCTCAAATGTCGTAGGTGGATACCCCACCGAGTATTGCAGATACCCCCAGGGGTAAGCAAAACACCCTAGGGGGTATAGGATTGGGTGAAGCCCTCGACATTTGGAGAAACCCTTGGAACTTAATCCCTCAGAACTGACTCCGGTGATCAACCGGCTCAAGCGCGCCCAGGGCCAGCTGGCCGCTGTCACCCGCATGCTGGAAGAGGGCCGGGATTGCAAGGACGTCGTTACCCAGCTCGCGGCCGTGTCCAAGGCGCTCGATCGGGCCGGGTTCGCCATCATCGCCACCGGCCTGGAGCAGTGCATCGTCCAGAAGGACGCAACGATGGACAAGAAAGACCTGGAAAAGCTCTTCCTGTCCCTCGCCTGACCAGCCCTTACGTTCGAGCCACCCAGGGAGAACCATGACGTACACACTCAGCACGACCATCGCTCTTCCGTGGGCCGAAGCCCTGGACCGCGCCCGGGACGCCCTTGCAGCCCAGGGGTTCGGAATCCTCACCGAGATCAACGTACGTTCCACCTTCGAAACCAAGCTCGGAACCGAAGCCGCTGACGCCGTAGGTGACTACGTCATTCTTGGTGCCTGCAACCCCGGCCTGGCCAGCCGCGCCCTTGCTGCCGAACCCGAAATCGGTGCGCTCCTGCCCTGCAACGTCGTCGTACGTCAAGGCAAAGATGCAGGAACGACCATCATCGAGGCCATCGACCCGCAGACCATGGTCCAGCTCAGCGATTCGCCGGCTGTTAAAGAGGTCGCAGACGACGCCGGCAGTCGCCTACGCAAGGTTCTTGCCGCGTTGGGCAACTAACGGAATAACCAGCGTGTGACAACGAGGGCACACCACGACGTCGTGAACAACGCCACCTAACGGACAAGTCCACGACTGAGGGCACTGCAACCTGTGACCGCGGAGGGGCGGCCTTAGCGGCCGCCGGAGATGCCCGCCAGGAGCTGCTCAAACGGCAGGGACTCCAAGGCCGTCGGCTTCCGGCCGGGCTGCTCCCCCGCCAGGAGTCCGGCGAACTCAGCCGCCGCACGGTCGATCCGCGACGAAAGGGGCGAACCGCCGTCGTCCGTGTTTCCCCAGTCCTGGGGGCCGGCGAAAACTGCCGTAGCAGCGATCCTGGTGCGCAGGTAGCTGAACAGCGGGCGCATCGCGTACTCAAGGACCATCTGGTGGCGGTCCGTGCCGCCGGTGGCGCCCAGCAGGACCGCCTTCCCGTCCAGGGACTTGGGATCCAGGACGTCAATGAAGGACTTGAACAGGCCGCTGTAGGACGCACTGAACACGGGGCTGACGGCGATGATGCCATCGGAAGCCTCCACACCGGCAATAACATCCGCCAGGCGCGGAGCCGCGTAGCCGGTGACAAAGTTGTTGGCAATGTCCACCGCGAGATCGCGGAGCTCAACGACCTCAACCTTCACCTCGAAGCCGGCATCGGCGAGGCGATGCTCTGCGGCTGCGGCAAGCTGGTCGGCGAGCAGCCTGCTTGAGGACGGCACGCCCAGGCCGGCGGACAGTACGGTGATGCGGCGGGTTTCCACTGTGGACTCCTGAGGTTCGATTAAGACCATCTTACATGTGTTTGCATGTATCTGGATAACCGGTGGCTGTCCGCGTTTATTCCAGCGGGGCTACAGCAGCGCAGGGCCGCACAACGCAGGGCACAGAAAACCCCCGCTGCCGGTTGTGGCAACGGGGGTTTTCAAGCAGTCAGGACTGCGTAGCCGGAAAGGCTACTTCCCTGCGACTACGTCGAGTTCGATCACAGCGGCAACGTCGTCGTGAAGACGAACGTTGGCCTGGTAGGAACCAACCGACTTGATGTGTGCCGGCAGTTCAATCTTGCGCTTGTCGATCTTGCCAAGGCCAGCGGCCTCAACAGCGTCGGCGACGTCGGCCTGCTTGACGGTGCCGAACAGGCGTCCGGTCTCGCCTGCCTTGACGACGAGCTTGACCGGCTTGGCGGAGAGAACAGCGGCCTGCTTCTGCGCATCTTCCAGGGAAGCGTGCGCGCGGGCGGCGCGGGCAGCCTTGATGGACTCAACCTGCTTCTCGCCACCCTTCGACCAGGTCAGGGCGAAGTTGCGGGGCAGCAGGTAGTTACGTGCGTAACCGTCCTTGACCTCGACAAC
>DASSIA010000145.1:0-8308 GCA_035692345.1 Arthrobacter sp.
CGCCTCGGGCGAGTTCTTCGACAAGTACACGGAGCAGGAGTGGGTGCCGCAGACCGGGAAGGTTGCGGAGCTGTTCAAGCACATCCACATCCCCACGCAGGATGACTGGCGTGCGCTGAAGGCTTCGGTCATGGAGCACGGTATCTACAACCAGAACCTGCAGGCCGTCCCGCCGACGGGCTCCATCTCCTACATCAACAACTCCACCTCCTCGATCCACCCGGTGGCGTCCAAGATTGAGATCCGCAAGGAAGGCAAACTGGGCCGCGTGTACTACCCGGCTCCGTACCTGACGAACGACAACCTGGAGTACTACCAGGACGCGTACGAGCTCGGCTACGAGAAGGTCATCGACACCTACGCTGCAGCCACCCAGCACGTTGACCAGGGACTGTCCCTGACGCTGTTCTTCAAGGACACCGCCACCACGCGAGACATCAACAAGGCGCAGATCTACGCCTGGAAGAAGGGCATCAAGACGATCTACTACATCCGTCTCCGCCAGCTCGCGCTGGAGGGAACTGAGGTGGACGGCTGCGTCAGCTGCATGCTTTAATCTTCAACTAAATCTGGACAGTACGACGGCGGGCGCCCGCCCGCCGTCGTACGCCCAGTAGTCCGGTGGAGCTTGTCGAGACCCTGTTAGTCCGGTGGTCGAGCTTGTCGAGACCCTGTTAGTCCGGTGGTCGAGCTTGTCGAGACCTAAGTTTTGATTTTGAGAGAGAAGGACGCGATGACCGAAAAGGTCAAGCTGCTCAGCCACGTTGAGGCCATCAACTGGAACCGCATCCAGGACGACAAGGACGTGGACGTCTGGAACCGCCTGGTCAACAACTTCTGGCTGCCCGAGAAGATCCCGCTGTCCAACGACGTGCAGTCGTGGGCAACGCTGACCCCGGACGAGCAGCAGCTCACCATGCGCGTGTTCACGGGCCTGACCCTGCTGGACACCATCCAGGGCACGGTCGGTGCAGTCTCTTTGATCCCGGACGCGATCACCCCGCACGAGGAAGCCGTCTACACGAACATTGCGTTCATGGAGTCCGTGCACGCCAAGAGCTACTCCTCGATCTTCTCCACGCTGGCCTCCACCAAGGAGATCGACGAGGCGTTCCGCTGGTCCACGGAGAACGTGAACCTTCAGAAGAAGGCCCAGATCGTCATGGACTACTACCAGGGCGATGATCCCCTGAAGCGCAAGGTGGCCTCCACGCTGCTAGAGAGCTTCCTGTTCTACTCGGGCTTCTACCTGCCCATGTACTGGTCCTCACGGGCCAAACTGACGAACACGGCCGACCTGATCCGCCTGATCATCCGCGACGAAGCCGTGCACGGCTACTACATCGGCTACAAGTTCCAGAAGGGCCTGGAAGGTCTCTCCGAGGAGCGCAAGCAGGAGATCAAGGACTACACCTTCGAGCTGCTCTTCGAGCTGTACGAGAACGAAGTCCAGTACACGCATGACCTCTACGACTCCGTTGGCCTGGCCGAGGACGTCAAGAAGTTCCTGCACTACAACGCCAACAAGGCGCTGATGAACCTCGGCTACGAGGCCATGTTCCCGGCCTCCGTCACCGACGTGAACCCGGCAATCCTGTCGGCCCTGTCGCCGAACGCGGACGAGAACCACGACTTCTTCTCGGGGTCCGGTTCCTCGTACGTCATCGGCAAGGCAGTCAACACTGAGGATGATGACTGGGACTTCTAGGTCCGTGTAGATGGACGACCTATTTGGTCCTTGGGACAAGCTAGTTGGTCCTGTGAGATTCCGAAATAGTTGGCCCTGTTCCGTTCTAGTTGACCGGATTCCGATCTAGTTGACCCTGTTCCGTCTTAGTTGACCCACCAATATCCACCTTAGGTGGCCGCGTTCATGGTAGTTGGCCAGCTGTTTCACACGGTTGGCCAACTTGGCCATGGTTCAGGGCGGTCGACCGACAAGATGACTTTATGAGTTGCCGAAGACTCGTCCTAAGGGCGGCTCGGCTTGCTGACCGGTCCTTAGCTTTAAGGATCTGAGACAGCCGCAGGATCGGCCACTGCCCGCGTCCCCTCTCACATTCGGGAGTCTTCCTCGCGTTACCCTGAGGCATGACCGACCACCTACAGACCTGGCACGAGGGGCACAAAGCCACCCTCACCCGAGGCCAGCGAGCCGCCGACATCATGCGAAACGGGATGGGTAGCTGGCCGTTCGTGGGCGGCTTCATAGGTTTCATGCTCGTCTGGGCTGCCATAAACACGTGGGCGCTGGCCTCTAATTCCTGGGATCCGTACCCTTACATCCTTTTGAACCTTCTGCTCTCAATGCTGGCCGGGCTCCAAGGAGCCATCCTTCTGATCGCCGCCAAAAGACAGGACGCGATAGCCGCCGCCATGGCCCAACATGACTACGACACCAATGTGAAGGCGAAAGAAGAGATCGAGCTGCTTATGGCCGTCAACAGCCAACAGCTGGAAATCCTGAAAGAGCTGAAGAAACTGGCGACCATCGAGCGCCATGGCGTCATCGATCCGGCAGGCGTCTGACCTGCGCCGCAGTCAGCGCAACACGCCCAGCTGTAGGGTCGGATCATGATCCATACTGTCGCCGTGCCGGCCTTGTCCTCTTATCACTGGCTTGGCATCCCGATCGCCGTCATCGGAGCTATCCTGCTGGCCCTCGGTACCCTCTTCCAACACAAAGCCGTAGACGATCAAGTGCCTACACCGGGGCGCGCCACCGGGAGCATGGGTGGGGGCCGCTTGCAGGCCCTCCTGGGCAAACCGGTCTGGCTTGCCGGCACCGCAATGCTGGGAGCAGCCATACTCCTGCAGCTCCTCAGTCTGAGATTCTCGCCCCTGATCGTTGTGCAGCCGATCGGCGCCGTCGCCCTTGTGGTCACAACCCTGGCCACCGCCAGAGTGACCCGCAGGTCTCCGGGGCGCCGCGCGCTTGCATCTGTGGCCTTGTGCATTGCCGGCGTAGGGGTGTTCGTTGCGGTCGCTGCAGTCTCTGCCCAGGACGTTGACATCAGCGACCGGCACCTCATCACGATCCTGATACTGCTCGGCGCGGTCCTCGCCGCGCTCGGCACTGGTTTCGGTCTGTGGCGCCACCGATGGGGCGCCATCGTTTTCACCGTCGGAGCCGGGATCCTTTTCGGGTTCGTCGCGGCTCTGGCCAAAACCGTCATCGCCCGGCTCTTCCAAGGCGACTTCGAATGGCTATCCCTTACCTGCCTGGCAGGGCTGCTCGTCGCCGCTCTTTTCGGAACATTCCTGGTCCAGAACGCCCACACCCGAGGGACATCCGAACTCGTCGTCGCGGGCCTGACGGTCATCGATCCGCTCGTCGCAGTCACCCTTGGCATCACCGTCCTCGGCGAGGCCGACGCAGCCCCGGCGGCAGCATTCATCGCATTCCTGCTCGCCGGCGCAACAGCCGTCGCCGGAGTCCTCCTGCTGGCTACAGTCAAAACGGCGCCGGCCAGCGCAACGGCTGGGTAGACCGGACCCGACACGAATATAAGCAGCACGAAGCCCCTCGTAGATGACCACGCCCTGGCCAACTTGATGTTGCCGTGGAAGGGACGCAGAGTGACGGTTTCGCTCCTAGAATTTAAGGGTCGGCTTCCACGGCATCCGGGCCGCGGAGACGGTCACACAAGGAGAATCGCCATGGGTTTGGGAGACAAGATCCACAACGCTGCCGAGAAACTCCACGGCAAAGGCCTAAAAGTCGCCGGAGAGGCTGCCGGCAATGACCGGTTGAAGGCCGAGGGCAAACGCCATCAGGTCAAAGCAGATCTCAAGCAGGCCGGCGAGAAAGTCAAAGACGCCTTCAGGAGGCACTAGGTCAAAGAGAATGATGAGGGTGCGCACGACGGATTGCAGCCGGTGCCGCACCCTCGGTCGTTATGGCTAAAACGCGGTAATACGCCCATGCCCGGCCGGGTCAACCGGCCGGGGCGGCCACGTCCTCCAGCATGGACCTATCGAAAGACGGACCTCGCCCGTTGCCTCGAAGAACGCCGGAACCACGGATGTACTCGGGTCCTTGGACGTTTCGTAGATCTCCGCCGCACTCCCGTGCTTCCTGGCAATTGTTCCAACCCGTTCAGTACCGCGAACGTGTACAGTTCGATATTTGTAGCTCACGGGTGACCCCTTCCTCGGCGAGGCCAAACCCTACTCCTGCGAGTTCCCTTTCTGGAGGACACTGTCCACCAGCCCGCGCAGCCTGTCTCGGTTCACACCGCCATTGAGCGGGTGCGAGGCGTGTCAAGGATGTGAGACAGCCGGTTACACTCTCCGGCGGCCATGCCGCCCAGGTCCCGGTGGGCTTCGTGGTGCCTTCCTCTGGTCCATTCGCGGTGAGGACCGGGGGAAGCCTGCAGGACCACTTGGGCAGCCACCCTCCCGACGGTGCCGAGGATGGCCTGCAGCACCGTGTGCCCGATCTTGCTGCCCCTGAACTTCGGGTCAATCCATAGGGAGGACAGGATCAGCAGGTCCCCTCCGGGCTCCAGGTCCTCGACCAGGTCGGGTCGCTCGTTGAATAGCATCTCCGCAACACCCAGCACCTCCGAATCCACGGCATCCATAGTGTCCAGCAGGTCAATTGCCCCGGCGTCCGGGATGGCTCTGACCCGGGCAGCCATTTAGACCAGACTCACTCTGGGCGCGTCATAGAGCATTTCGCGACTGCCCGCCATATTAGGCTCAGCCGTAACCGGCAACGAGAAGGGGAATCAAGTGGGCGCATGGGGCTACCTACCGTTTGAGAACGACGACGCGTTGGACTGGCTGGAGGAGCTCGAAGCCGGCGGGGCGAACGTCGTTCGCCAGGCACTGGCGAAGGCCGGCGACAGGTACGTCGAGGCGCCCGATGGGGCGATTGCCATAGCCGCCGCGGAAGTGACCTCCGCCAGCCAAGGCAACCCGCTGGGAGAGCTGCCGGAGAAGGTCACCGATTGGGTGGCCACCCACGGTCCTGAGATCACCGCCGAAGACGTGGAGATGGCCTTGGAAGCGGTCGAACGGGTCAAGGGGGAGAAGTCCGAGCTGGCCGAGCTGTGGGATGACGCCGACGAACCCGAATGGCGCGAATCCTTGGATGACCTCGCGGAGCGGCTGCGCACGGCGCTCCGGTAGCCGCCAGTGCGTCGATGCAGGATTCCGTCACCCCAAGAACCTGTCTTCGGTCATCGCTGCCGCTGCAGTCATGACCTCGGTGGCCCGCATGTCTTTGATCGCCTCGATGGGTGAGATCTCATCGAGACAAGGATGGGCGTCGATAGACCACAGTCGCGCTGCATGCTTACCCTCCGCGCTGGAAAGCGGCGGTCCACACCCGATGGGCCAGCTGGAGCCGCACCTGCGCTTCAGCGCCGGGTTCCGAGCCGTCAGTTCGGGCCCATCTATGGCTGACTAAAGGATCCCTGCTCCCGGCCAGCGCCGCCACGAGGGTCGCGCCGAGCCCGCTGTTCCGGACGACCTCCCGGATGCCCAGACGAGTCGCGTCGCGCTCAGCACCATCAATGTTCATGACGGCTGGCCTCCCCTCGAACGCTTTCACTTAGACCGCGGCATGACTCTACCAAGGCAGGGACCCGGTTGCGGGCCAGGTCGTGAAGCATGCGGCCCCAGGCGGGGAGCGAGATACGGAGAAACGCACACATGGGGAGTTCATGACTCACATCTCCGTCCCCACCCTCAACGTTTACCTGCCCGGACACGAGGAGCTCGCACCCGGACTGCCGGAGGAACGTTGCGTACTGACAGCAGAAACCAGGGACAACCTTCCCAAAGGCACCCTCACTGTCGGCGCTGTCCGCCACGCTACCCATCCGTTCCGCCCCGGGCACGACCTACTGGCGGTGCTTGTAGTAGTCCCGCCAGATCAGCCGGTGCACGGGGATGCGGCGCGGCAGTGACCTGAGTCCGGGGATGAAGGGAACCAGGGTCAGGAGGAGTGTCAGGATCACCATCGTGAACACGACTAGGACATCGGCGTTCGGCGATGATTTGAAGGGTTCCACTTGATAGAGGGCGGAGAAGAGCCAAAGCCATGACTGGCCGGGGTAGTTCCCGGTTTCATTCATCATTCCCCATTGGTCACCTGTCAGATGCTGGGCGTCGGCGAGGTCGGGGAAGTAGTTGCCGTCGCCGAGGAACAAGATACTGGCTTTGTAGTCGGTGTTGTAGAACGAACCTCTTGCGCTCAATACCGGATCAAGGGTGCCCTGCTGCGCCATCGCCAGAAGGGCTCCGGTGAGGACTGGAACTGGGCCGTACTCACCAGGAGGTACCTTCGCCGGGTCGTTGTCCGGGGCTTTGCTGAGGGCGTCCGTGTAGGCGGCAGTCCAGGCAACCCGTTGAAAGTCGCTTGCCTTGGTCCATTCGTCGATCGCCGCGGGTGGCGTCGGTAGGGTTTGCAGCGGGCCGATGACGAAGTCGTTGGCTGTGTCGATTGGGAGCCTCACGCCGGAAAGGCTTTGCAGGTCGATCGGGCCGAGCGTTTGAGTGGCATCAGGCGTCGAATTGTAGGGTGGCCCGTACCCTGCGGTGCCGCTGGTACCGCCAAGTTCCGCGGTGGCCGTTGCCACGAAGTCCGCGGAGTCGGTCAGTGCCCATGACTTCAGGGTCACAGTCGGCTCGTCCGGCGAGCTGAAAACCGCGGACAGTCCCAGGACAAGCAGGCCAACAACCACGAGTCCAACAGCAAGTTCCTTGAACAGGTCGTATTCGCGCGTCGTGCCGGGCCACGGCCTGCTGGCGATGTCGTTCCGTGCGCGCCACGAAACGGATACCGGAGCGTTTGTCATTTCATGTCCTCGCCGTCGGCGGCCGGATTTGCTGCCGCTGGGCGCAGCTGGGCGTCGGATGTCGCAGCCTCCAACGGGGGCACTACGCCGTGCATCCGCACGAGAACAACATGGAGTGCGACGACGACGGCGACCGCGACGGGAAGGAGCGTGATGTGCCACATGAGTATCTGGCCCAGATCGGCGACGTTGAACCAGGCACCTATGCCGACGGCGTTGAGGGCGTCCTTGGCCTGGAAGGCAATCCATTGCGAGTCGAAGTTTGTTTGAAGCAGGTAGCCGGTGAAGGCCGTGACGATCGAGACGACGAAGGCGAGCATCCCGGTGATCCAGGTCAGCACACGTCCGCCGCGCCAGGCGGCCATCCAGAACTTGCCCCAAAGGTGGATCACCATGAACATGAAGAACAGTTCAACACTCCACAGATGGGTGCTGTTGATGAACCGCCCAAAGGCGGACGTATGGAACCACGTGGGTCCGATCAATGCGAGTATGGCGCCGGAACCGAGGATGTAAACGAGGGCGGCGACGGCGCCCATGCCGAAAACGTATATCCAGGACGAGACGTAGCTCGGCTGGCCTTCGGGAAGCAGCTTGTCCGGCGGGAGCCGGCGCAGGGCCCAGCCCCGGGCTTTTCCTGTCCAGGTGGAGAATCGTGGTTCGCCGTCGTCGGCCGCCGAAAGCGCTCCGCGCTCGGCGGTCATTTCCGTTTCCTTCCATGTGGAAACGGAAGAACCAACGCGAGAATGAACAGGACGACCATCGTGGCTATGACCGCCAGATTGCCAAATTGTATGAGGAAGACACCCCACTGGAAATAGATTCCGGTATCCGGCATTCCGGCATCCGCCTGTTGTATTCCGAGCATCACGGCCTCTTTCGGTGAAAGGCGAACCTTGGGTAGGAAGCCTTCCTATGAGTGACGCTACAAGCTTGTTGGCCAATGGACACGGGTCCAAGGGCCCTATTGGATGATGTCGGCCGCGTGCATGCTGGAATGGCTTCGAATGCCGACCGTCGAAAGGATCCGCCATGTCACCGGATACCGCAAACCCCGTAGAAGTCCTGAACGAGGAGGAATGCTGGAATATTCTATTGGGTGCAACGTTGGGACGGCTGGCACTGAGCATCGCCAATGAACCCGAAATCTATCCGATCAACTTCGTTGCCCACGACGGAAAGATCCTCCTCCGTACGAATCCCGGGGAGAAGCTGTTCGCGCTCACGATAAACAGCAACGTTGCACTGGAGACCGACGGGGTCGGCAGCCAGTCGGTGTGGAGTGTCGTGGTGAAAGGCAAAGCGCGGCAACTGGAATCCGGCGCCGAAATTGAAGCGGCAGAGAGGATTCCACGCCAACAACTGACTTCCATCAAGAAACGGGTTTTTGTCGAGATCGTCCCAACATCCGTCACGGGGAGGCGGATTCACCGAGGGCCGGAGGACGACGAGCTGACCCCCAGCGACTTGTACTGAACAACATCTTCGCTCCCAATCGT
>DASSIA010000146.1:0-4306 GCA_035692345.1 Arthrobacter sp.
TATTGGGCACGTTCCGTGCCCTGTTCCTGAATCAGCGCATCCAGGGACTCCAGCCACTCGGCGGTCTCTTCCGGATCACGATCAGGCAGCTGGTTAGTCAACCCGCTGAGGATATGGGAGGTATCTTCTCCTGCAGCCACGGCAGCCTCTTTTCATCGTTGAATGTATGGGCTTAGTTTTCATATTGTGAGAAAACATTTTTGCTATTCGAGATTATCGAGCGCGCGATCCGCGCGTCAAGACGGACCGGCGGTCACAATCCGCTGCCAGGAGCGTGTCCTGATTCCGGTGTGGTCAGCTGCCCCGGTAGGTGGAATAGGCGAACGGGCTCAGCAGCAACGGCACATGGTAGTGGGCCTCCGAGTCCACCACGCCAAAGGTGAGGGTCACCTCGGGGAAGAACGTTTCGGTGCCGTTGGCGGCGAAGTACTTGCCCGTGTCGAAGGACAGGCGGTAGGTCCCCGTAGGCAGCCGGTCCGGACCCAGCTGCTTGATGCGTCCGTCCGCATCGGTAAGCCCCTGTGCGATCCGGACCCAACGCTCGCCGTCGAGCGTGTGGAGGGTTACCGGGACCTCGGCCGCCGGCTTGCCGGAGCCGGTATCGAGTACGTGGGTGGTGATGTGGGAAATGCTCATTTGCCCATCAGTCCTTCGAGTCGGAGCACAGCGATTTCCCGCAACTGCTGGCCAATGATTGATTGTTCTTCTTCGGGGGTATTGGCGAGCCGGCTATTGAGGGCGGCCAGGATCTCTGCGCGGCTGCGGCCGGCCGCGCGGATCAGGAACACCTGTCCGAACTTCTCCTCATAGGCCCGGTTGCCTTCTGCCAGGGCCACTGCGACAGCCGCATCGGCTGCGCCCAGTCCGGCCTGTTCCGACTGGGACAGCCTGGCTTCCGCGCTGTCGCCCGGCGCCCGCTCGCCGATCCGCGGGTGGTGGGCGAGGGCTGCTTCAATCTCCGCCGGGGTGAATGGGCTGGCCGCGCCCCGGCCCGCCGCCAGGAGGGCTTCGAGACCGGAATAGGGCCGGGCATCGGCGAGCTCGTCGATCCAGCGTTGGATGCCCAGGCAAGGGCGCAGGAAATCGGCAGCCTCCGTGCGGCCGGCCGCGTTGAACTGTTCAAGGTGCATGAGGCAGGTCCTCGTGTTTCGATGCTGGCATCCACGGTGTGGGGCTATGCGGATACTTAATTCCGCATCATGGAACTGTTATTTCAGCATATGCAAAAAAGTCAACCGCACTGTCCGGCGGGTGTCAACTCCGTGGCGGGACGTCCCGGACCTCGCCCGCTGACGGGTTTACCCTCCGCGAGGATGTTGTGACGCTGCAGTGACCGGGTCGAGGTCGGCCAGGGCGAGAGGGTGGACCGGGGTCTCCGGGAACGGGAAGCTCCGGCTTACCTTAAGGTCTGGATCCACGTGGACCAGCTCCCCGGGCTCCATAAGCCGCCACCGGGGGTTGGCATTCATTCTTTCGGTAGCCACGATGACGTGGGGCGTCGTCACCGGGTCCTTGGTCCGGGCGCTGATCCTGGTGCTGCGGACCACAAGGTGACCGTCACCGTGCGGGGCCGAGGGGCCCAGCTCCAGCATGTAAAGCTCGTGGGTGGCCGGATAGCGTACGGCCCAGAGTTCGCTGGCTGTGGTGATGATCAGGTTCAGGCTGTAGACGGGCAGCGTCCCGGCCACCCACCGCAGTGCACGGGCTATGCCTTCGCCGACGTTTCCCCCGGCCAGCCGGGTTTCAGCGGTGATCAGGGCAAAGAGCCGCTCGCTGTCCGTTTGGCCCCGCACCAGCGCCGCAACTCCCATCGCGGCCAGCCGGGCGTCGAGCGTTCCCAGTTGCTCGAACGCACCGTTATGGGCGAAGAGCCTGCCGTCCTGTTCGAACGGATGGGTGTTCACCATCGTGTGGGCCCCGGTGCTGGCATACCGTACATGGGCCAGGAAAGTGCAGCTCTGTAGGGTATGTGCTTCCCGCGCGAAGTCGCTGTCCTCCCATGCTGCGATCGGCTGTTTCGTGACTTCGGGGCTGCCGTCGGGCCTGAAGACTCCGATCCCGGTGCCGTCCGGTTCGCGGTGGCTTTGCAGGGACAGGCTGTTCGGGGCATCCAGCAGCCAGAATGTTGCGTTGATGGGGGTGGTGCCGGCGTGCATTCCGAACAGGCGGCACATTCAGTCCCTCAGATCGATAGAGATTGGTGGGTGGGGTCAGTACGTGTCGAAGTCGCAGGCCTTGACGGGGGCGTCGGGCGGAGCGTTGGCGGCAAGTTCGCGGAGCGTGGCGATGAGTTCCTTGGTGCCGGCGTCCTTTTCGAGCTCGGTGTAGACGGCCGCCGTGGCATCGCGGAACGCGGATGCCTGTGACTGGGTGGCCAACACTACCGTCCCGCCGTCCTGGCAGTACTTTTTCGCCGCCACGGCGAGTGATGGCACCAGGGCGATGGCCCAGTTCCTGGTAGCTCCGGCGGCGTCACGGAGAACTTGCCGGTCCTGCCCGCCGAGCCCTTCCATGATCTTCGAGTTGATCACCAGCGTATTGAACTTGGAGGAAAGGACCAGGTTTCCGGTCGCGATGGGGTGTCCGGAGGGGGCCAACGCCGTGGGAAGGCTGCCGGCGTAGGCCAGGGAAGACTCGGCCCCGGCCACCAGCCCGGCGTCAACTTTTTCCCCGAACTCGTTGTCCGGCAGGTCGTCGGGCAATCCGCCGAGGGCCGTCAGTGCTGCGTATGTGGTCTGCGACCGTGGTGCCCTGATCACTTTTCCACGCACGTCCGCAGGCGTAAGGATTGGCTCCTTGAAGGAGAAGAGCATCCTCTGGCCCTCAGGGAACAGTGCCAGGCCTGTGACGCCGGTGCCCGTCAGGCCGGCCAGCATCCCGTCCGCCAAAGCTGGTTCAACGGCCTTTTTGATGACCGTATCCGAGCTCACCAGGAAGGGAGCGGACAGTGCACGGAAGGACAGCACCCCCTCGGTGTCCCATGCCCGGGAGGGGACTACCGCCATCTCAAGCTCACCGGATATGGCCTTGCGCGCCACTGCCTGGTCCCAGCCCCGGACCTCGTCCCCGCCGGCATTGAACACCGGCTCGATGACCAGCCGGCCGCCGGACCTTTCCTCGACCTGGCGCGCAAACTCCTCTATCTGCACCCGGGTGGGGACGTTGCCGGACTCCTGCGTGCCGAGCCGGAGGACTCTGGCAGCGACCGGCGCCGTAGGGGCTGCCTGGGTGGTATGGGTAGGCTCAACCGGAGGGTCTTCGAAGGTGCAGGCTGCAACCGCCAACAGCACCGCCACCAGGAAGGACGCTTGGGGGACTTTTGCGAATTTCACCTGGGCCCACCTTCGGGAGAGTGCAGCAATCATCAATGCCCCGGCGCCAGCACTCCGGTACGCGAACCATACTCCCGGGGGCGCGGGGCAGCAACGGACCGCGTTCCGGCATGGGAAATATCCCCCTGCTCCGTGATGTTGGCCCGGGTATGACAACCATTGGAATCATCGGTGCAGGACACATTGGCAGCCAGATTGCGCGCAAAGCGGTCCAACTCGGCTATGACGTGGTGATCAGCAACTCGCGGGGGCCGGAAACGCTCGGCGCGCTGATCGCCGAACTGGGCCCCGGGGCCCGGGCCGCTACAACGGCAGAAGCCGCAGCGGCGGCCGATTTCGCCGTCGTCACCGTCCCGTTCCGGAGCCTCGGTAACATTCCCGTGGAGCCGCTCGCGGGGAAGATTGTGCTCGATACGGGCAACTACTACTGGGAGCGCGACGGTCATGTTCCGGCCCTCGACGCCGGCGAGGCCACCTCCTCCGGGCTGGTGCAGGAGCACCTGCCCACGTCCAAGGTGGCGAAGGCCTTCAACCACATCCGGTACAGCGAGATCACCACGGACGGCACCCCCGCCGGCACGCCGAACCGCCGTGCCCTGGCCACCGCCAGCGACTACCCGGAGGCCAGTGGGCTCGTGGCGAAACTGTACGGCGAATTCGGCTTTGACACCGTGAACGTCGGCCCGCTGTCCGAGAGTTGGCGCATGGAACGCGACCGCCCGGCGTATGTGGTGCGGCAGAACGCCCAGGAGCTTAAGGCGAACCTGGCCAGGGCGTCCCGGACCATTTGACCGTTCCGGGCCGGAAACGCAAGGGGACGACGGCGGGAGTTGCCCGCCGTCGTCCGCTCGCGTTCGGGGTCACTCGCTGTTCATTGCCCCGAAACCGAGGGGTCTCCGGGTGTTGTTCTGCGACGGGAAGTCTTTTGATGCACCCGCCTGTACCCCTCGCAGGGATCACCGCAGAACCCGAGT
>DASSIA010000147.1:0-2785 GCA_035692345.1 Arthrobacter sp.
CCTGGCCGCCGTCATCGAACAGCTGCTCGGTTTTGGCCTGGCCAAGGAACATTCGGCTGCCGACTGGTCCACCCGGCCCCTGCCTGAACCATGGCTGCGCTACGCCGCCCTGGACGTGGAAGTCCTGACGGAACTGCGCGAGGAACTCATCGAACTGCTCCAGGCCGATGGCAAGCTCGAATTCGCCGAGCAGGAATTTGCCGCGATCCTGGCCGCCGGCGTGGCCGCTCCCCGGGTTGACCCGTGGCGCAAGACGTCTGGCCTGCACCAGATCCGGGACCGGCGCCAGCTGGCCGCGGTCCGCGAATTGTGGCTGGAGCGCGATTCCCTGGCGCAGAAGCGCGATGTGGCCCCTGGGCGCCTGATTCCTGATTCCGCACTGGTCTCCGCTGCCAAGGCCATGCCATCCACCGTTCCCCAGTTACTCGGAACCAAGGGCTTCCACGGCCGCGCAGCGCAGCGGGAGGCGCCCCGCTGGCTACGGTGCATCTCTGCTGCGCGCGATCTTGAGGAGCTTCCGCCGCTGCACCTGGCCACCAACGCACCTCCGCCGCCCCGGGTGTGGGCCGATCGCGATCCCGAGGCCGCGGCACGGCTCTCCACTGCCCGCCCCCTGCTGCAGGAGAAGGCGGACGAACTGAACCTGCCGCTGGAGAACCTGCTGACTCCGGACTACCTGCGGCGCGTGGCGTGGCGTCCGCCGTCGGACATCACCGAAGAAGCAATCGCCGCCGAGCTGAGTGCCCTCGGTGCCCGCGAGTGGCAGATCCGCACGGTTGCTCCGCTTATCACCGGCGCTTTCCGCAACCCGCACCCGCTGCCGGCAAAGGAAACCAAGGAACCGGCAGCCAACGGGTAAACGCACTTCCACCGAGCCTTGCACACTATGTTACTCGCTAGTAACATAGTGTGCACTGCCGTCCGTACCAGTGCTGCCCTGCGGCCTCCGGACGGTGCCAACGTCTCGAAGAGGAGTAAACGTGAGCCAAGCCCGCCACAGCGGAGAGCACAGCAGCGGATCCCCGCGAACTGTCCGCGACGTCGTTTTTGTTGACGGCGTCCGCACACCCTTCGGCCGGGCCGGCGAGAAAGGCATCTACGCGGGAACCCGCGCCGATGACCTGATCGTGAAGTGCATCCGCGAACTGATGCGCCGCAACCCGAGCCTGCCCGCGGACCGGATCGACGAAGTGGCCGTCGCCGCCACCACCCAGACCGGCGACCAGGGCCTCACCCTCGGCCGCACCGCCGCCCTCCTGGCAGGCCTCCCCCGCAGCGTTCCGGGTTTCGCCATCGACCGCATGTGCGCCGGCGCCATGACGGCAGTCACAACGACGGCGAGCGGCATCGGGTTCGGCGCTTACGACGTCGTGATTGCCGGCGGTGTGGAGCACATGGGCAACCACCCGATGGGCTCCGGCGCCGATCCGAACCCCCGCTTTATGTCCGAGCGGCTGGTCGATCCTGCCGCCCTGAACATGGGCAACACGGCCGAAAACCTGCATGACCGTTTTCCCGCCATCACCAAGGAACGCACGGACGCCTACGCGGTTGCCTCACAGGACAAACTCGCGGCCGCCTACGCCCACGGCCGGATCCAGCCGGACCTGGTTCCGGTCGCCACGCTCAAGCCAGGCCAGGGCTGGACGCTGAACAGCGTTGACGAGCCGCCCCGCCCGGGCACCACGCTCCAGGACCTCGCCGCCCTGCGGACTCCCTTCCGGGCACACGGCCGCGTGACGGCAGGCAACGCCGCGGGACTGAACGACGGCGCCACGGCCGCCATCCTGGCCTCCTCCGAGGCCGCCGCTGAACTGGGCCTGCCGGTCAGGATGCGGCTTGTCAGCTACGCCTACGCGGGTGTCGAGCCGGAGGTCATGGGCATTGGACCCGTGCCCGCCACCGAAAAGGCCCTGAAGAACGCCGGACTCAGTATCGGGGACATCGGACTTTTCGAAATCAACGAGGCCTTCGCTGTGCAGGTCCTGAGTTTCCTGGACCACTTTGGCATTTCCGACGACGACCCCCGGGTTAACCGGTACGGCGGGGCGATCGCCGTCGGGCACCCCCTCGCATCGTCCGGCGTCAGGCTGATGAACCAGCTCGCCCGGCAGTTCGAGGAAGACCCGTCCGTCCGGTACGGCATCACCACCATGTGCATAGGCTTGGGCATGGGCGCCACTGTCATCTGGGAAAACCCGCATCACGCCGATTACAGCGGGACTGTCGCAGCCGACGTCTCCGTAGCAATCACAGCAGCCACAACCGAAGGAGCAGCCGCATGAGCGCCGCCGAATTCAGCAAGCTTGCCGAGCTCTTCCCCGACGAAACCGTGACCCATTCATACGTCCAGGACATCACCCTGCCGGCAGCCCCCGGCCGGCAGAGCCCCGGAGTGTTTGCGCTGATCACCCTGGACAACGGCCTGGACCACTCCAAACCCACTACCCTGGGGCCCAATACCCTGGTGGAACTGGGCACGGTCCTCGAAGGATTGCGGGAACGCGCGGCGCGCGGCGAGATCGTGGGCGTGGGTGTGACCGGGAAACCGTACTACCTGGTGGCCGGCGCGGACCTCTCGGCCGTCAAGTCGCTGGAGAACCGCGAACACGGCCTGTGGATGGCACAGCTCGGCCACGACGTCTACGCCACGCTCGCTGACCTTGGAGTCCCCAGCTTCGCCTTCATCAACGGTGTTGCCCTGGGCGGCGGCCTGGAGATCGCCCTGCAGTGCACGTACCGCACCGTGTCCACCGGCGCCGGTGCGCTGGCGCTTCCCGAGGCT
>DASSIA010000148.1:0-3940 GCA_035692345.1 Arthrobacter sp.
GGACCTGCGCGAGCTTCCGGCCGAAGGCCTCGCCGAACTCCTGGCCCACGCAGCCCGCGCGGCGGCCATCACCGTCTCCCGGCCTGGCGCCAACCCGCCGACGCGCGCGGAACTGAACGAGGTTCCGGCGGAGTAAGGCCGAGGTACCGCTGGATCACGTCGGCCTTGAGCTCGGCGCCAGCCGCGTCCTTGAGTGCTGGCCGGCCACGATGCGGGTGGCGGCCGGCTGGTTCTGCGGAGTGTTATCCGGGGGAGTTGTCACGGGATTTTCCTTTGCTGGCGGAGGTGTTGGAGACGAGATTACGGACCGCCCCCACGCCCCACAACGGCGCCGGACACGGACGTTCACGCAGCGACGCGCAGGCTCAACAGAACGTAGCGTGGCGTCAAAAAACGTCGCCGGACGACTCCTGCGGACCAGCCGCGAGGTGCAAGGGCAGGCGGCCCGGGTAGCCCCATGCCCCACGTAGACTGGCAGGATGCGGCTGGTAGCAAGTGATATTGACGGAACGATTCTTGGGCACGACGGAAAGATCAGTGACCGCACCGTCCGCGCCTTCCACGCCTGCCGGGACGCAGGCATCGAGCTGGTTTTTGTCACCGGCCGTCCGCCGCGCTGGCTCCACCCGCTGGAGGAACAGCTGGGCCACACCGGCACGGTCATCTGCTCCAACGGCGCCGTGGTCTGGGACCTCGAGGCTGACCGGCTGGTTTCCGCCCGGACGCTGGGCCTGGATGCTGTGCTCGAAATCCGGCGGATCATCAAGGAACTGCGCCCCGCCGCGCTCTTCGCCGCGGAAACGCTGACCGGATTCCATCTGGAGCCCGGTTTCATCGAGAACGGTTCCAGCGAGCTGCTGGCCGAATTCACGCCTGCGGCGCTGGCTGAAACACTGACTGCGGACGACGCCGTCGTGAAGTTCCTGGCGATCGTCAGGGATGGCACCGCGGACGACTTCCTCGCGGCCGTGCGCCCCGCCGTCGCGCATCTCGCCTCGGCGACGCACTCCGCGCCGAGTGTTGCAATGCTGGAACTGTCCCTCCCGGGCGTCAACAAAGCCGTCACCCTGGCCGAATACGCCAAATCATTGTCCATCGACGCGGCCGACGTCGTGGCGTTCGGTGACATGCCCAACGACGTCGAGATGCTGCGGTGGGCAGGCCACGGATACGCCATGGCCAGCGGCCATCCGGACGCCATCCGCGCAGCTGGGCAGCAGGCGCCCCACTTTGACGACGACGGCGTGGCCCAGGTCCTCGAGGCCAGGCTCGCGGCGCTGGGCGTAGAGCTGTCCTGAACCCGGCCCGTAGCCGGAATTCACAGCTTCCGCTCACCTTGCGTTCACGTTTGCCCCCTACCGTGGGCCGGGGTACACATCGGCAGGTTGAGGGGGAAGTCATGGCAAGGAACGGCAATCAGCGGGCGGCCGACGCGCCGTTGCGCCCGGCAGAGCCGGCCGCGCACTGGAAGGCGTTGAAAGAGGGCGACCGCGTGCGTGTCCGCCTCCTGCCGGGATACGAAACCGGCGGCCTGGTGGACGCAATCACCTGGGACCACACCGCCGTTTGGGTGGATCTCGACGACGGCCTGGGCCGCACGCTGCTGCACTGCAGTGACGGCGTGGAGATTGTGCCGCAGGACGCGTAGCTCCCTGGCTCCGGTACGCTCACAAACGTGACTGAGCCGTTTTTCGATGCTTCCGGCGATACCTCCGCCAACGCCTCCGGCGACGCTGCGCGTCCCATCGCCATGGCCCACCGCGGATTCTCCCGGGAGGGGCTGGAAAACTCGATGGCCGCGTTCCGCGCCGCCGTCGACCTGGGCTACGGGTATCTCGAAACGGATGTGCACACCACCGCCGACGGCGTGATGCTGCTTTTCCACGACGATACCCTGGACCGGGTCACTGACGGCCGTGGCCGGATCTCGGAGCTGACCGCCGCCGAGGTGGCGGCCGCACGGATCGGTGGGGGCGAGCCGGTGCCCCTGTTCGACGAGCTGCTTACGGCCTTCCCGGCCGTCCGGCTGAACCTGGACGTCAAAGACTGGAGCTCCGTGCAAAGCCTGGCCGCCGGCATAGAACGGCACAGCGCGCATGATCGTGTCCTGGTGGCCAGTTTTTCAGACCGCCGACGCCGGGCGGTGCTGAAGCTGCTGAGCCGGCCGGTGGCGTCATCGGCCGGGATGGTGACGAACGCCCTGGTTGTCCTGCTGGGACCGCTGCTTCCGGCTGCCTGGCTGCGCTTTGCACTCCGGGGTCCGTTGCGCGACGTCCAGGCCCTGCAGGTTCCGGTGCACTACGGGGTGATCCGCGTGGTGACGGCGGCCTATGTCCGGCGGGCGCATGCCCTGGGCCTGGTGGTCCATGTGTGGACCATCAACGACCCCGCGGAAATGCGCCGGTTGCTGGACCTGGGCGTGGACGGGATCGTGACGGACCGTGCGGACCTGCTCAAGCAGGTACTGCTGGAACGGGGCGAGTGGCCCGGTACCTGACCTGGTCCCCTTTCTTGGGGGCCGGTCAGTTGCCCTGCGGCCCCCTCGGACCCCTCGGCGTCAGGCCTGGTCAGGCCTGGTCAGTGCCGCCCGGGCTGTGCGCGGCGTGGTCGGTTGTGGCTGCCAGGTGCCGGAGCCCGTCCGGATCCAGCGGTGTGTTCCAGGCGGCCCAGTCCTTGGGCCGGACAGAGGGCCGGCCCAGCACGTAGCCCTGGCCTGCGCTGAAGCCCAACTCGGTGAGGGCTTTGAGTTCCCCGGCCGTTTCAACCCCTTCCGCCACGAGAACGGTGCCGATCTGCTCAGCAAAGTCCACCATGCAGGCGGCCAGGGCCTGCTGGGAGGGATCCGAGTCCACGCCGCTGATCACATTCCTGCCCAGCTTGATGAAGTCGGGCCGCAGATGAAGCATGCGGCTGAGGGCCCCGGCGCTGGTGTGGGAATCGTCGATGGCAATGCGCAGCCCGCGTTCCCGGAACGGCGTAATTGCGGAAATGAAATGCGAGTATTCTTCGTCGGGAATTGCGTCGGTCAATTCGAGCACAATGCGGTCCACTGGCAGCTCGATGTGATCAAACAATTCCGGCAGTCGGGGATCCAGGCAGGAGGTGGGGGAGATGTTGAGGGAAACATACAGGTGCGGCGGGAGCTTTGCGGCGGCGGCTGCAGCGGATCCCAGCGCCGAGAATTCCAGGTTGGCGCCCAGGCCGACGGCTTCCGCTTCCGCGAACCAGAGTTCAGCACTGGCGCCATCGTCGCTCACAAATCGCGACAGGGCCTCAACGCCCACAACACTCTTGGCCTCAAGCCCGTAGATCGGCTGGAATGCCGTCATCAGCATCTGGTTCTCCAACAGTGTGCTGATCCGGGACAGGCTCCGCAGGGAATCCAGCTGCTCGGCCAGATGCGGCGGCATGGCGTTGAGGGGGTGCGGGACGCGGGCAGCGTCCGGGGTCTCACCGCCTGTGGCGTCCTGTTGCCGGCGATCCAGCAGGTATTCCAGCAGGGCCCGCTCCGGCATGCCCGGGTTTTCTCCCAAGCGGTCGCTGAGTCGCTGGCGTATGGCTGCTCCGGCAGGATCTGAATCCGCCAGCACTGCAGCAATAATTCCCCAAGCTTGCACCCGAACAGTCATTAGCAACGCCCCCAGTTGACGAAGTAATGGACCGATGGCCTCTTTATGTTCAAATTTCAGACGCCTTCGGAATTCGTTACTTCTGATTTATGCCGATCTTCCTGGCCGCGAAGAATCGGACACTGCAACTTGATCGTATATCGCGATGGGCCAAAAGCGCAGCCCTTAAACAATCAACTGCTATTGCTTTCAGCAGACGTCCTGGCCAGCAGTTCGGGAATCTGTTCGGGCGGGAGGGGTTTGCTGAAGAAATACCCTTGCGCGCTGAGGCATCCGAGGTTCCTCAATTGCTCGGCCTGCTCCGCCGTCTC
>DASSIA010000149.1:0-10986 GCA_035692345.1 Arthrobacter sp.
GTCACCTAGGCTCTGTAGCTCAGTTGGTAGAGCGTTCGACTGAAAATCGAAAGGTCACCGGATCGACGCCGGTCGGAGCCACCACTGGGAAGCATCAGTTCTTCGGAACTGGTGCTTTTCTTCTTTAACCGGTCCAGCTACCCTCCCCACGACGCCCCAACCCCACACGCGCGTCCCGCGCTACCCTCCGTCCCTGAGTTTTTGTCCAGATAATCACCGATTTTGATGCATTTCAGGGCAATAAGTGGACAAAAACTCAGGAGGGGCGGGTGGGCTCCTGTGCGAGGATGCTGGCTCCCGCGCAGATTCCGACAGCGCAGATTCCGACGCCGGAAGTCACGTTCGGGATAGGGTTGGGACCAACAGAAGGGGAGTGCCTGATGGAATACCAGAACCCACAACCCGATGCGGGCGTCGAGCGCGGGCTTGCTACCAGCCAAGTTACCGGCAGCCACGTGCCCGTGCCGGGGCATGGCCGCACCGTGATCGCTGAGACCGCCGTGGCAAAAGTTGCCGGCATTGCTGCCCGTGGGGTGCCGGGCGTCTATTCTTTGGGCTCCGCCCCGTCCCGCGCGCTCGGCGCCATCCGGGACGCCGTCGGCAGTTCGGACCATGCAGCCGGCGTCCGTGCCGAGGTCGGCGAAACCCAGGTGGCCGTGGACATCAGCCTGGTGGCCTCCTATGGCACGCCCCTGCATTCCCTGGCTGACCAGGTCAGATCAGCCGTCTACCGCGCGGTTGAGGAACTCGTCGGCCTGCAGGTCATCGAAGTCAATGTTGAAATAACCGATGTCTACGTGGCGCCGCCGGCGAAGGCCGCGGCTCCGGGTGTCACCGAAAGGGAGGCGCTGCTGTGAACCTGACCGTTGTGGGCATCGCCATGGGCGCCTTCGTGGCGTTTATGTCCTTCCAGTTCGGGCTGTGGGGCTTCCTTGTCTCCCTTCTCTTTATGGCCATCGGCGCCCTCCTGGGCCGCGCTGCAGAAGGGAAACTGGACCTGCGCGGCGTCCTGGACGCCATCATCGGCCGGCGCTCCTCGTCATGACGTCATCCGCGCCCTCCGTCCCGGAAAAGATCCTGAGCGGGCATAACCGCATCAGCACGCAGGCCCTGACCAGTCTTGCCCGGATGGCGGCCGCAGAGGCCCTGGGGGTGGAGCCGCAGGACATCCGGGCGGACTGGGCGGACGACGACGGCCTGTTGGCTCTCTCGCTCGTGGCACCTATCAGGATCCCGCCGCTGACCAGCGTTTGCAGGGACTCCGGACGGATAGCCGCCTACGGCGGCTCCATCTGGGACCGGACCCTTGCGGCCAAGACCAGGATCCTCTCAACTGTTGCTGCCCTCAGCGGAGCCAGCCTCAGCCGGGTGGACATCCGCATCAGCGGAGTTAAGCCAATTGAGGGAGGCCGGGTCCAATGAACAGCGGATCAGTGGATGAAGACCTGGCACAGTCGGGGCAATCGCGCCGCAATCCCACGGATCCCGGCATGGGCCGGGTCGTGTACCGGGAAACCCACTCCTCGCGGGCAGCGGCTGCGATAATTGCCGCCGTGCTGGTGATGGTGCTGGCCGGATACGGGCTTCTTGAATCCGGTGTGCACGCAATCGGGCAGCCAGCATGGCTGATTGAACCCCAGGTGGCGGCGGAGCGCATCGTTGCACTGCCGGCGGGCGTGCCTCCGTTGCTGCTGGGGGCCGCCGGTGCTGTCATAGCCATGGTGGGACTCTTTTTTGCGCTCAACGCTGTCCTTCCCGGCCGACGGGCCCGGCACGTTCTTAACGGAACAGGGATCTCGTCGTCGGTAGTGGTCGATGACGAGGTCATCGCCTCGGCGCTGGCCCGCCGCGCACGGCTCGCGGCCAATGTCACCCCGGAGCAGGTCATGGTGGTGGTGTCCCAGCGGCTGGTGATCGTGAATGTCCGCCCCACTTCCGGGGTCCCGGTGGCCGAAAATGCCGTGCTTGGCGCCGTCCAGGATGAGCTCAGCGCCATGTCCCTCGTCCCGACGCCCGAGATCCGCGTCAATATTTCCGCGGCAGGAGTGATTGGCGCATGACCTCCACCCCTGCGGTCCTCAACCGGATCCTGATCGGAATCCTCGG
Source organism: Arthrobacter sp. (assembly GCA_035692345.1). Classification (GTDB taxonomy): domain Bacteria; phylum Actinomycetota; class Actinomycetes; order Actinomycetales; family Micrococcaceae; genus Arthrobacter. The sequence continues at coordinate 2,107 of DASSIA010000149.1, forward strand.
ACTGAAGATGCTCGCTGTGGGCATCCTGCTGGTATTGCTTGCCACTGTTCCGTCGGTGGGAACCTGGTGGCATGAGTGGTCCGGAACCGCGTGGCGCGGCGTGAGCCAGACCTTCGTCAACACCAGTTCGCCGGGGCATCCGGAAAGCTGGCTCTGGGTTGTGATGGCGCTGGCACTGCTGATCCTGATCGGGCTGATGGTTGCCTGGCTCGCGCAGCAGGGCAAGGGCCGCAGTAACCTGCTGGTCGCCGAGGAAGATCCCGGGCAGGTGCCCGGAGACGTCCGTATCAGTGGGGGCGTCGCGGAGCAGGCTTTGAAGCATGCCCTGGCTGAACGTCCGGATCTGGCCGGGGCCACGGTGGCAACCTACGAGGTCAGCGGCCGCCCGGCCTTGAAAATCCGGCTCCAGCCGCGCCAAGGAGTGGCGCCGCACCTCCTGGCGGCCGAGGTCTCTGCCCTGGTGGATGCCCTGGATCTGGTGGTGGGCAAGCGGACGCCGGTCCTCATTCACATCGGGGCAGGGGCCAGGACCCGGTTCAGCCGTGCCGAGCGCGTCCGTTAGTGTGATGCGGGGGACATCTTTTTGTGCCGAAGCAGGCGGACATCGCCTGCCGGCGGGCCATCACCACTGTCCGGCTGGAAGGCCGGAGAATCCAGGAGAACACCATGAGTGAGCAAGTAACCGGCAACGGCGCGGCAAACGAAGGCGTGGAAGGTGCAGCCGAAAAAGCCAAGGAATTTGCGGGCGATGCTGCTGAGAACGTGAAGGAGTTCGCGGGTGACGCTGCTGAGAACGTGAAGGAGTTTTTCAGCGGTGACGTAGCCGAAAACGCGAAAGAGCTTGCCGGTGATGTGGCAGGGAGCGCGAAGGAAATCGTCGGCGATGTGACCGAAAATGTGAAGGGCCTCGGCGCCAAGATCGCAGGGCTTTTCAAGGGCAAGTAAGAACATCCCGTCCCGAACATAAGGACGCCGGGCCCAAGCGCCCGGCGTCCTTTGTTAGGGGCCCGGCGAGCCGATGGCGGCGCGGAAGGCCGTAGACAGCTGCTTGTTGGGCAATTAATTGTTGGTCGGCTTCTTCGCAGACCGTCACATCGCCGTCAGGTATGCCGTGCAGTTCGGTGGAATCTCAGCCGTGGTCCCGCTGTCCGCCGGACCGCTGGCCAGGGTAATTGCGAACCCGTCGGGGAGCGGGACGGCGGCCTGCCCCATATTGCTCAGCACAAGAACCTCGCCGTTTTTGAAAGCCAGCACTCCCTGGGCCGGTTCGTGGATGTCGGCCCACTGAAAAGTCCCGGACCCCAGCCTGCGGGCAGATCGGAACTCCAGGGCCGAGCGGTACAGCTCCAAGGTGGATCCGGGCACGCCATCCTGCCGGTCGGCGGCAAGGTTCCTGAAGGACTCCGGTTGCGGAAGCCACGGCGGGGCGGGTTCGCGGGCGCCGCCGTCGAACGTTTCCGCGAAGCCGTACCCGGGCTCCTCCGCCCGCCAAGGCAGCGGTACCCGGCACCCGTCGCGGCCGATTTCAACACCCTTGGTGCGGAAGAACGTAGGATCCTGGCGGGCTTCGTCAGGAAGTGTCGTGTGCTCCGGAAGGCCCAGTTCCTCGCCCTGGTAGATGTAGGCGGATCCGGGCAACGCAAACGAGACCAGGGAGGCGGCCCGGGCCCGCGCCAGGCCCAAGGCCGCGTCCGGTTGCTCGTCCCGGGCGGCGATGCCTTTGGGGAAGGTGGTGGGGTCCGCCAGGCCGAACCGGGTGCTGTGGCGTACGGTGTCGTGATTGCTCAGCACCCAGGTGGACGGGGCTTCGACGGACGCATCCGCCTTGAGGGAATCTTCGATGGCTTCGGCCATTCGCTCGGCATCCCAGCCTGCCAGGAGAAAATCGAAGTTGAAGGCCTGCTGCATCTCGTCCTTGCGCACATACCGGGCCAAGCGGTCCGCAGGTTCAACCCAGGCTTCGGCAACCATCATCCTGTCGCCCTGGTACTCAGCCAGGACCTTATGCCAGTCCCGGTAGATCTCATGCACGCCGTCCTGGTCAAAGAACGGCGACGGCGGGTATTGCGGCGACACGGCACGGTGCGGTTCCTGGGCATCGGTATGTGCCCCTGGTGCGTCGCCCGGCGCCGTCCGCCGCGCGTCCCGGGTTTCCGCGGTGCCTTCAACCATGGCCGCCACACCCTCCCAGTCCGGAAGCCCGGCTTCCTTGACCAGTCCGTGGGCCACGTCCACGCGGAAGCCGTCAACCCCACGGTCGAGCCAAAAGCGCAGCACGGATCGCATTTCTTCCCGTACCTCGGCATTGTCCCAGTTCAGATCCGGCTGTTTGGTATCGAACAGATGGAGGTACCACTCGCCGGGGGTGCCGTCCTGTTCGGTGACCCTGCTCCAGGCCGGGCCTCCGAAGATGGACCTCCAGTTGTTCGGTGCCAGGTTTCCGTCGCCGGAACCGGCCACCGCATCTTTGCCGGGCCTGAACATATACCGGTCACGGGACCGGGATCCCGGTCCGCCTGCCAAAGCCTCGCGGAACCAGACATGCTCATCCGACGTGTGGTTAGGGACGAGGTCAACAATGACCTTCAGTCCCAGGCCGTGAGCATTCTGTAATAATTCGTCGAAGTCCGGCAACGCCCCGAAAAGTGGGTCAACGACCCGGTAGTCAGCGACGTCATAGCCCCCGTCCGCCTGCGGGGATTTGTAGAACGGTGAAAGCCACACGGCATCCACCCCGAGACTCCGCAAATACGGCAGGCGGGCCGTAATTCCGGGGAGGTCACCCATGCCATCGCCATTGGAGTCAGCGAAGGAACGGGGATAAATCTGATAGACGACGGCGCTGGCCCACCACAAGTTGAGGGCGGAACCGGGGGTGGGAACGAGTGGATGCTGCATTTGGTTCCGCTCCTGTAACTTTTTGATGTAAACGCTTGCATTGCCCATGGCAACCTTACTAGTGTGATGGTCACCACATCAACCGCACAGTCGACGTACTTGTCACTCAGCGAGGAGCTTCAAGCTATGAAAACCCGTAAATACCTACTCCCGGCAGCAGCTGCCGGCATCTTGGCCTTGACGCTCTCCGCCTGTTCCGGCGGCGGCGCAGGCGGCGGCACGGCCTCAAGCGGCGGAGATGCCGCGGCCAATCTCGACGGACGGGGTCCCATTACCTACATCCAGGGCAAAGACAACAGCAACGTCGCCCGCCCGCTCGTGGACAAGTGGAACGCGGCGCACCCGGACCAGATCGTCACCTTTAAGGAACAGTCGGACCAGGCTGACCAGCAGCACGACGATCTTGTCCAGAACCTCCAGGCCAAAAACGTCAACTATGACGTCTTTGACGTTGACGTCATCTGGACCGCTGAGTTTGCCGCGAAAGGTTGGCTGCAGCCCCTCCAGGACAAGATGAGCATCGATACTTCCAAGATGCTGCCGGCCACGGTCAAGACCGCAACGTACAACAACACCCTCTACGCGGCACCCAAGACGTCAGACGGCGGAATTCTCTACTACCGCAAGGACCTGGTACCCACCCCGCCCAAGACCTGGGACGAGATGATGAGCATGTGCTCCATCGCGAAGCAGAACAACATCGACTGCTACGCGGGACAGATGGCCAAGTACGAGGGCCTGACCGTTAACGCGGCCGAGGCCATCAACTCGGCCGGCGGCACCATTGTCGGAGATGACGGCAAATCGACGGTGACCTCCGCGGCGGCCAAGGCCGGCCTCAGTAACCTCGTTACTGCATACAAGGCTGGAAATATCCCCACTCAGGGCGTCACCTACCAGGAAGAGCAAAGCCGCCAGTCCTTCGAGGATGGCAAGCTTCTCTTCCTGCGGAACTGGCCTTATGTCTACAACCTCGCCAAGACGGACGGCTCATCGAAGGTGAAGGACACCTTCGGCATGGCACCCCTCCCGGGCAAGAGCGGCCCCGGAGCGTCGTCCCTCGGCGGACACAACATGGCCGTCAGCGTCTACTCCCAGCACAAGGCCACGGCCAAGGACTTCCTCACCTTCATGACCAGCGAAGAAACTGAAAAGTTCTACGCCACCCAGGGTTCGCTGGCCCCGGTGCTCGGTTCCCTGTACGACGACGCCACCCTGGTAGCCAAGCTGCCGTATCTGCCGGTACTGAAGACGTCCATCTCCAACGCGGTTCCGCGCCCGGTAACGCCGTTCTACCCGGCAGTCACCAAGGCAATCCAGGACAACGCCTACGCCGCCATTAAGGGTGAGAAGACTGTCGATCAGGCAATGACCGATATGGACACGGCCATCAACTCGGCCAGCCAGTAGCGAAACCTCCAGTGAACCTCGGGCGGCCGGCGCTTCACGCGGGCGGTCGCCCGAGGGGCAGGCTATTAATTTCCGGAAGGAGGGGATATGTCCACGCTAGCGCAGCCTAAACCAGCGCCGGAGACACCGAGCCCCAAACCGAGTAAAGATCAAAAACAAGTAGGACAGGACAGAGCGGTCAAGTCCCAAGGCCGCTGGGCGTTCTGGCTGATTTCACCGGCCTTGGTGGTGCTCGCTGTAGTTATCGTTTACCCGGTGGTCAATGCCATCATCATGGCTTTCCAGAAGGACCAGGGCCTTGACCCGGTGACCAAGGTCTTTGTCCAAGGCGGTCCTGCCGGGTTTGACAACTTTGTCCACTGGCTGGCCCAGCAATGTGGCAGCGTAGCCTGTGCGCCAGGGACCCTGGGCGCCCAGTTCTGGGGTGCGGTAGGTACCACATTCTTCTTCGCCGCTGTCACCGTGGTGCTGGAGACCATCTTGGGATTCTGGATGGCCGTCATCATGGCACGCAGCTTCCGCGGACGCAGTGCCCTTCGTGCAGCGGTCCTGGTGCCGTGGGCCATTCCCACTGCAGTGACGGCCAAACTGTGGTTCTTTATTTTCGCTTTCGATGGAATCGCCAACAAGCTGTTTGGTACTGCGATCCTCTGGACAGGCAGCGAGTGGCCGGCACGGTGGGCGATTATCATCGCAGACGTCTGGAAGACCACGCCGTTTATGGCATTGCTGATTTTGGCGGGCCTGCAGATCATCCCGGCAGAGGTATACGAGGCCGCGAAGGTCGACGGGGCCTCGACGTGGCAGCGTTTCACCCAGATCACCTTGCCCCTGGTGAAGCCGGCACTGATGGTTGCTGTCCTGTTCCGTGTCCTTGATGCACTGCGTATGTACGACCTCCCGGCCATCATGACCCAGGGCTCCAACGGCACAACAACGTTGTCCATCCTGGTGGTTGATCAGATCCGCCAGGGGTTCAACTCAGCAGCGGCCTTGTCCACCATCACGTTCCTGATCATCTTCCTTGTTGCGTTCATCTTCGTTCGGTTCCTCGGAGCTAATGCAGTTGCTTCAGCTGCGCCCAAGACCAAGGAGCAAGTGAAATGACCGCCGTGACCTTTGACGCCGCACCCAAGACGGCCGCCCGACGGCGGGAACGCTGGGCAAACGGACGCACCTATATCAGCGCAGGCCTCATCTTCATCTGGTGCCTGATTCCGTTCTACTGGATGATCGTGACCGCGTTCCGGGACGTCGGCTTTACGTTCGATTCGACGCCTTTCTTCACCCATGTCACCTGGGACAACTTCAACACTGTGTTCTCGGAAAGCCTGGGTAACCACTTTGGCCGGAACCTCCTGAACTCGCTCTTTGTGGCCGGGGTGACCACGGTGGTTGCCCTGCTCTTTGGTGTGTTTGCCGCGTATGCCTTGTCCAGGCTTGAATTCCGCTTCAAGTTCCTGGTGCTGGGCTTTGTCCTCGGGGCTTCGATGTTCCCGGGCGTGGCGTTGGTGACGCCGTTGTTCCAGTTGTTCACCAACATCGGCTGGTACGGCACCTACCAGGCGCTGATCATTCCAAACATCTCGTTTGTGCTGCCTCTGACGGTATACACCCTGACGTCGTTCTTCCGGGAAATGCCGTGGGAACTGGAGGAATCCGCCCGGATTGATGGGTGCACCCAGGGGCAGGCTTTCCGCAAGGTCATTATGCCGCTCGCCGCGCCGGCCGTGTTCACCACCGCTATCCTGGCGTTTATCGCTTCCTGGAATGAGTTCCTCATAGCGAGCCAGTTGTCGAATGATTCCACCAAGACCGTCACAGTGGCGATTGCCTATTTCGCCGGCGCCCAGGCCCACCAGGAGCCGTATACCGCCGTCATGGCAGCCGGAACGGTTGTGACGATTCCGCTCGTGATCCTCGTGCTGATCTTCCAGCGGAAGATCGTTGCTGGTCTGACAGCGGGCGCGGTCAAGTGATGCAATCGCCAGATTCGGCCGGACCCCTCGCGGGTCCGGCCAAGGAGCATCACACGCGGGTGAGGTCGGCGGAAGATTTCGACCTCGTGATCGGGTTTCTCGGTTTTTGGGCCTTGGTCCTGCTGGCCATTACTGTGGCGGCAGAGCTGTCGGCCCAGCCTGCACTGGGCTGGGCACTGGGCCTGTTGGCCGTGATTCTGGCTCTGTGGGGGATGCTGAAGTTGCGCCGCCGGCTCCCCGCCAGGACATCCAGGCGCATCACCTGAGCGGAGATCCGACATAAATCAGCAGCGAATCGGCCAGGGGCAACCAGGCGGAATATGCTGAATGCCTCCGTCCCGGAAGGCACCCTCGGCTTCCGCGCGGGATACTGAGGGGGCTTTGAGTGGCAAAAACTAGTGAGAGGTCTCAACGGGGTGGCCACAGCGGCGTAAGCATTGAGGACGTGGCAGCGGCCGCAGGGGTGTCCACTGCCACCGTTTCCCGGGCGGTGCGCGGACTGCCGCGGGTTTCGCCTGCCACCCGGGAGAGGATCCTGGAAGTGGCGGGGGCCCTGGGCTATGTTGCGTCGTCGTCCGCGTCCGGGCTGGCCACCGGCCGTACCAAGACCATCGGCGTGCTGGCGCCGTTTGTCAGCCGGTGGTTTTTCTCCAAGGCCATTGAGGGCGCGGACCGTGAACTTCACGCCCGCCACTACAACCTCTCCCTCTTCAACCTGGGCGGACACGGCAGTAACCGTGAACGCCTCTTCAGCAAAACCATGGTCTACAAGCAGATTGACGCGCTCCTTGTCCTTTGTATGGCCCTCACCACCGATGAGCTGGAGCACCTCCAGAAGATTGATATCCCGCTGATCGTGGTGGGGGGCCACGTCGAGGAGTGTGCGTACATCGGCATCGACGACTACGCCGCGTCGTCCACGGCCGTCCGGCATCTGATCGAACTCGGCCACCGGGATATTGCCCTGCTGCACGGCGATGACGAAACGGACCTCAATTTCGATGTCCCCCGGGTCCGGATCCTGGCCTTCAAAGAGGTGATGGCCGCGGCAGGACTCGCGGTCCGCCCGGAATGGGATGAGTGGGGAGACTTTACGGTCCGCAGCGGCCAGGAAGCGTTCCGGCGGCTTTGGGCCGTATCCGGCCCGAAGCCCACCGCCATCTTCTGCGCGTCAGACGAAATGGCCATGGGTGTGATCTTCGAAGCCGCACGCGCGGGCGTCCGTGTGCCGGAGGACTTGTCAGTGGTGGGGATCGATAACCACGATTTCGCCGACGCGATGGGCCTGACCACTGTGGGACAGCGTCCTGACGAGCAGGCCGAGCTGGCCACCAAGATGCTTCTCGACGAACTGGACGGCACGGTCGGGGCGGTGCGCTCCGCCATCGCGCCCCACCAGCTCATTGTCAGGCGTACGACGGCGCCGCCCGCTTCCTGAGGACGCGCGCCCTGGCATCCGGGCCAGGCAGCCGTGGCCAGGAAGCCGCTGCCAGGAAGGCCGCTGTCAGGAAGCCGCTGTCAGGACGCGCGGGCGAGCTGCCGGATGGGAATCCAGCGGGACGCCAGCCGGCGGTAGGCCGCCGCGGCACCCGTCATGTCGCCCTCCGCCAGGCATTCGATGCCCAGCCGGATGTCCATCGGCGACTCGTCCGGGTACACCTTGTCCGCCACGGCGCCGTAGTCGAGTTCCACCATGGAATTGACGTGGAACAGCTCCAGCCACTCGGTCAGCTGGGCGAGGTCGTCCAGCATATCCAGGTCCGGGGCGGCCAGTGCCAGGTGGGCGACGGCATACCGTGCCCGCTCCATGGCTTCGGTGATGGGCGCCCACACCCTGACGGTGAGGATGCGGCCGCCGGATTCCACCACGTCCTTGTGGTCGCCTTCCATAAACAGCGAGAACCAGCTGAAAGGGATGCCCCAGGTGGAGGCGCGGGTATGCACGCGGATGGCGCCGTCACGGGCTTTGACCTGGTCAATCCGTTCCTGGTGCTTGTCCCGCTGCTCTTCCGGAATCAGCATTTCAGCGAGCGGGCCGTGGATGCCTTCCATCAGGGCGTTGGCGGCGAGGCCTGCGCGCAGGACCAGTTGGCTGGGGCAGTACAGCAGGACCCGCCCGGCTACGGCACCCGGGCCGGCGGCAGCACCGGCGTCGGACGTTCCTGCACCGGGAGCCCCGCCGGGTGGCACTCCCGGAGCGCTGGTGACCCGGACCAGATCGGTCCGTCCGGTCGGGAAGGGGTCCCCGCCGGCGCGGGTGATCCGGCCCAGCGAGGCCAGCAGTTCCGCGTTTTCGACGGCGGCCCTGGAGGCTGTGCGGGCACCGGCGGCCCGGATGGCTTCGCGTTCTCCTTCGGGGAAGGCCTCCAGCGGTTCGTAGACGCGCAGCGTGGAAGAGAATGGCAGGCCGGCCTGGCCCCGGTAGAGGTTTCCCGTCATGACAGTCTCCCTTCCCGTGCTCCGGCTCCAGCCATCAGTCCGCCAGGTCCACCAGAACGGGGGCGTGGTCCGAGGCGCCCTTGCCCTTGCGTTCCTCGCGGTCGATCGATGCGCCGGTAACGCGGGCGGCCAAGGCGGGCGAGCCAAGGACGAA
>DASSIA010000150.1:0-4802 GCA_035692345.1 Arthrobacter sp.
CGCCATCGCACTGCTCCGGCACGAGTCTGAAGACGGCACGCAACCGGCCGTGGCGCCCGCCAAGAGCTCCGAAAAGAGCCCGCTGTAATTCCCGGTGGTGGCGGCGAAGTGGGATGCCGCCACCACCACCGGCGCCCGACCGGGCGGGCCGGGCCGGGCTATTTGGTGAGCTTGTGCTTCACAGCAATTTCCACGGCAGCCCCGACGATGCCGGCTTCGTTCTTCAGCTCAGCCGGAACGATGGGCGTGCGGAGCTTGAGGTTGGGCAGGTACTCGTCCGCCCGCTTCGAGATGCCGCCGCCCACAATAAAGAGTTCGGGGGAGAACAGAAACTCCACGTGGGAGAAGTAGCGCTGCAACAGAACGCTGTACTCCTCCCAACTCAGGCCGTCCCGCTCCCGGGCCACGGCGGACGCCTTGCTTTCGGCGTCAAAGCCATCGATCTCCAGGTGTCCCAGTTCCGCGTTGGGCACCAGGCGGCCGTCGAAGATAAATGCCGAGCCAATTCCGGTACCCAGCGTGATCACCAGGACGGTACCGTCCACGCCCTTGCCCGCGCCATAGCGTGCCTCCGCCAGGCCTGCGGCGTCGGCGTCGTTAATGACCTCCACCGGGCGGCCAAGCCGTTCGGTGAGCAGGGCGTCGATGTCCGTGTTGAGCCAGCTCTTGTCCACATTGGCTGCCGAATGGACCACGCCGTGCTGGATGATGCCGGGGAACGTAACGCCCACGGGCGAGCCGGCGGCCGGTGCTTCCGGGCGGCCTGAAAGCTCGGCCACCACCTGGGCTACGACCTCGGCCACGGCTTCAGGAGTGGCAGGCTGGGGCGTCGGCACACGGAACCGTTCACCCAGGAGCTTGCCTTTCTTCAGGTCGACGATGCCGCCCTTGATTCCCGTACCGCCGATGTCGATCCCGATCAGCGGGGCGTTCTTGTGCGACTTCTCGTCCTTCTTGGCCAATGTTGTTCCGTTCGTGGCAGGGCGGGCAGGTCGGCCGGGCGGCTGACCGGAGGAATTCAGGGGAGGGTGAGGATTTCGGCGCCGGACTCCGTTACCAGCAGCGTGTGTTCGAACTGGGCGGTCCGTTTGTGGTCTCGGGTGACAACCGTCCAGTCGTCTTCCCACATGTCCCACTCGACGGTGCCTAGCGTCAGCATGGGTTCGATGGTGAACACCATTCCGGCCTGGATCACGGTGTTGTACGCCGGGGCGGCGTCATAGTGCGGGATGATCAGGCCTGTATGGAAGGCTTCGCCCACGCCGTGGCCGGTGAAGTCCCGCACCACGCCGTAGCCGAAGCGCTTGGCGTAGGACTCGATGGCACGGCCGATCACGTTGATCTCACGGCCCGGAGCGACGGCCTTGATGGCACGGTTGAGGGATTCCCGCGTCCGCTCCACCAGCAGGCGGGATTCCTCGTCGACGTCGCCCACCAGGAAGGTGTAGTTCGTGTCTCCGTGGACGCCGTTGATGAACGCCGTGATGTCTATGTTGAGGATGTCGCCATCCTGCACCACGGTGCTGTCCGGGATGCCGTGGCAGATCACTTCATTCAGCGACGAGCACAGGGACTTCGGGAACCCGCGGTAACCCAGGGTGGAGGGGTAGGCCTTGTGGTCCAGCAGGAATTCGTGGCCCACCTTGTCCAATTGGTCGGTGGTCACCCCGGGTTTGATGTGGTTGCCCACCTCAACAATGGCCTGTGCGGCGATCCTGCCCGCGATCCTGATTTTCTCGATGGTCTCGGCGGACTTGACCTCGGAGCCGGTGAACTTGGCCGGGCCGGGCTTGCCCACGTATTCCGGACGCGGGATGGACGCGGGAACGGGGAGTTGCGGGCTGACGGTTCCCCGCGTAAGGGTGCCGGTGGGTGCAGTCGAGGCTAGGGAAGGCATAGATTGATCATATAAGGCACCGCATTAAGCCAAGCAACGCGAAGCCCCAAGCTGCCCGCATCCACGTTTAAGTTACGTGGATCACAGCCGGGGGCTCCTGCGGGCCGGAACGAGGAGGACCGATGACTGAGTACTGGTACAACGTGAACACGCACGAGGTGGAAGAAGACGCGCTCTCGGACTGGAGCCAACTGATCGGCCCCTACAAGACCCGGGAAGAAGCCGAGCACGCCCTCGAAAAGGTCAAGGCACGCAATGAGGCGTGGGACAAGCAGGATGACCAGGACTGACACGGGGTCGGGCCCATGGCGGGCCTGGGGAGCGCGCCAGCCGCTAGAAGGAGTGCTCCGGGCCGGGGAACTGGCCTGAGCGGACGTCGTCGCCGTAGGCCTTTGCCGCGTCACTGAGCGTAGTGCGCAGGTCAGCGTACTGCTTGACGAACTTCGCCATCCTGCCGCCGCGGAACCCGGCCATGTCCTGCCACACCAGAACCTGCCCGGTGGTGGCATTGCCTGCGCCGATGCCGACCGTTGGCACGCTGACTGCCGCGTCGACGGCGGCGGCCGTGTCCGCCGGAACCATTTCCATCAGGACGGCGAACGCCCCCGCCTCAGCCAGCGCCACGGCGTCGTCAATCAGGCGCTGGGCGTCTTCGCCGCGCCCCTGGACCCGGTAACCGCCCAGCGCGTGTTCGCTCTGCGGGGTGAACCCGATATGGGCCATGACCGGGACGCCGGCCTGGACCATGGCCCGGACCGTTTCCGCATAGTACTTGCCGCCCTCGATCTTGACGGCATGGGCCAGCCCTTCCTTGAGGAAGCGGACGCCGGTCTCCACACCCTGCTGCGCCGAAACCTCATAACTGCCGAACGGCAGGTCTGCCACTACGAGGGCGCGCTTGGCCGACCGGGCCACGGCGCGGCAGAGCGGCAGGAGTTCATCCACTGTGACGGGCAGGCTCGTCTCGTTGCCGAACACATTATTGGAGGCAGAATCACCCACCAGGAGGACCTCGATGCCGGCCTGGTCGAAGATCTCCGCACTGTACTGCTCATAGGCGGTCAGCATGGCGAAGCGTTTGCCGTCGCGCTTGGCCTGCTGCAGGTGGTGGATGCGCACCTTGGGTGCCGGCTTCGCGGCCGCTTCCGACGACGGCGCGGGCACCTGTGCGGGGCCGTTCCCGTAAGGTGCGTGTACTTCAGCGGACGCGCTTGACTCAGAGCTATTAGATGAGGCCATGGCAAGAGCGTAGTGGGGCAGCAGCGCTCCTAGCCACCGCGGACGGGCCATTGGTCCGTGATCCGCGTCATATTCGCGGGCACGCCGAGGGTTTTTTACCGCCGGTCCGCGGGGTCGGCCACGGTTGGCGTGTTAACCCTGTGTTACGCGCGGCGCCGGCTCCCGCATTGGGGTCGATTGCTTAGTAAAGTGAGGGTGAACTGCTGCCGGCTGCCGCTTCCGCGGATCCGGGGCATGAACGTTGACCGGAGAAGAGGCCATAATGGACCGCCAGCAAGAGTTTGTCCTGCGCACCATCGAGGAGCGCGACGTACGGTTTGTACGCCTGTGGTTCACCGACGTCGTAGGTTCGCTCAAGTCAGTGGCGCTGGCTCCGGCCGAAGTTGAGGGCGCCTTCGAGGAGGGTCTTGGCTTTGACGGGTCAGCTATCGAAGGCCTGGCCCGGGTGTTTGAAGCCGACATGCTGGCCCAGCCGGACCCGGCCACGTTCCAGATCCTGCCCTGGCGCGGTGAGACCGAGCAGACGGCCCGGATGTTCTGCGACATCCTCACTCCCGATGGCGAACCGTCGGCCGCCGATCCCCGCAACGTCCTGAAGCGCACGCTGGCCAAGGCTGCGGACATGGGGTTCACGTGCTACACCCACCCGGAAATCGAGTTCTACCTCCTCAAGTCCCAGGAACCCGGCCCGAACGGCGCGCCGGTCCCGGTGGACGAAGGCGGCTACTTTGACCACGTTCCGGGCGGCGTGGCGCAGGACTTCCGCCGCACGGCGGTGACCATGCTCGAATCCGTGGGCATCTCGGTGGAGTTTAGCCACCACGAAGCCGGCCCGGGCCAGAACGAGATCGACCTCCGGTACGCGGACGCCCTCCAGACCGCGGACAACATCATGACGTTCCGGACAGTGATCAAGGAAGTGGCCCTCCAACAGGGAACCTACGCGACGTTTATGCCCAAGCCCTTCACGGACCACCCCGGCTCCGGAATGCACACACACTTCTCGCTGTTTGAGGGTGACACCAACGCGTTTTATGAAGCGGGCGCAGAATTCCAGCTCTCCAGGACAGCCCGGCAATTCATCGCCGGCATCCTGAAGCACGCCCCCGAGTTCACCGCAGTGACCAACCAGTTCGTGAACTCCTACAAGCGGCTCTGGGGCGGCGGAGAAGCCCCCAGCTACCTCAGCTGGGGCCATAACAACCGTTCGGCCCTGGTCCGCGTTCCGCTGTACAAGCCCGGCAAGGGCCAGTCAGCCCGCATCGAATACCGCGGCATCGATTCAGCAGCGAACCCGTACCTCGCCTACGCCGTCCTGCTGGGGGCCGGGCTGAAAGGCATCGAAGAAGGCTACGAGCTGCCTGCCGCGGCCGAGGACGACGTCTGGTCACTGAGCTCCGCCGAGCGCCGTGCCATGGGCCACGACCCCCTGCCAGCCAGCCTCCACGACGCCATCCGGTCCATGGAGGACTCGGAGCTGATGCCGCAGATCCTTGGCGAACAGGTCTTTGAACACTTCCTGCGGAACAAGCGTGCCGAGTGGCAGGACTACCGGCTCCAGGTGACGCCCTACGAACTGCAGCGCAACCTCGGCATCCTCTAGGCGGCGGTGAGCCTCGCCCGCCGCCTCATCTCAGCCGGCTTCAGTGACCTGGAGAAGGGTGAG
>DASSIA010000151.1:0-8386 GCA_035692345.1 Arthrobacter sp.
AGGGTGTTGGACGTGGCAGCAAGCTTGACGCCGGCGTCGGCCAGTTCACGCATAAGGCGCGACATCAGCACGGTGTCACCCGGATCGTCCAGCTCGAATTCGTCGATGCATACCAGCTTGTAGTGGCTCAGGGCCTCAACGGTTTTGCGGAAGGACAGGGCCCCCACCAGGTTGGTATATTCCACAAACGTGCCGAAGGCTTTGGGGCCCGGGGCGGCGTGCCACAGTGACGCCAGCAGGTGGGTCTTGCCGACGCCGAATCCGCCGTCGAGGTAGATCCCCGCCCGGGTTACAGCCTTCCTGGTGAAAAGCTTCTTGAACAGGCCGTCCCCGTCGCCGGCTCCAACTCTCCCGGCGAATCCTTCCAGCGCCTTGACCGCCGCCGCCTGGGAGTGCTGGTTCGGGTCCGGACGATAGCTGGCAAAAGAGACCTGGCCAAACCTTGGCGACGGATAAAAACCCTTGAGGAGTTCATCCACCGAAACCGCCGGGGTCCGGGCGGCGAGCTGTTCGATCTGTACCAAGGTGGTCCGTTCTGCTGGTGGGTTGTCCCCAGAAAGGATACCGGCAATGGCCCGGGCCTCCACCGCCCTGCCGCCGGCAAATGCCCCGGCGTGACGAAGGCCATATTTCCCTCTGTTAACAAGGAGGCGGACAGCGTGACCGGCCGTGGCTAGTGTGGATGCAGGTTTTCCTTCTTCAGCAGATCCGCCCTGTGTCTCAGTGAAAGGCCAACACCATGTCCTACGCAGTTGAACAAAACGAGAAGTTCGCCAGCTACGCCAACCCCGGGCGTCTGGTGTCCACCCAATGGCTTGCAGCCGCACTTGAGGCCGGCGCTGTTGCTGACGGAAAGCTCGTGGTGGTCGAATCCGACGAGGACGTCCTCCTGTACGAAACCGGCCATATCCCGGGATCCGTCAAAATCGACTGGCACACGGACCTCAACGACGAAGTGACCCGCGATTACGTTGACGGCGCGGCCTTCGCCGCCCTCGCCGCGGCCAAAGGTATCTCCCGCGACACCACCGTGGTGATCTATGGAGACAAGTCCAACTGGTGGGCCGCCTACGCACTGTGGGTCTTTACACTCTTCGGCCACGAGGATGTCCGCCTGCTCGACGGCGGCCGGGACAAGTGGATCGCCGAAGGCCGTGAACTGACCACGGAGCGGACCGCCGTCGAGCCTGGTGACTACCCGGTAGTGGAGCGCAACGACGCCCCCATCCGCGCTTTCAAGGAAGATGTGCTGGCACACTTCGGCAACCCGCTGATCGATGTCCGTTCCACCGAGGAATACACCGGCCAGCGGACCCACATGCCGGCCTACCCGGAAGAAGGCGCACTCCGCGGCGGCCACATTCCCACGGCTGCGTCCATTCCGTGGGCCCGCGCCGCCGCTCCGGACGGAACGTACCGCAGCCGCGAAGAGCTTGAGGCCCTCTACCTGGACGAGGCCGGCCTGACCGCCGGCGACGATGTGGTGGCCTACTGCCGCATCGGCGAGCGTTCCAGCCACACCTGGTTCGCGCTCAAGTACCTGTTGGGCTTTGACACGGTCCGGAACTACGACGGTTCCTGGACCGAGTGGGGCAACGCCGTCCGGGTTCCTATTGCCAAGGGCACCGAGCGCGGCACGGTCCCGGCGTAAACTGGAACTGATGACTACACATGACCTGCCCGCCGCATTGGCGGAAATCGTGGATGACTTCCAGGCTTTGACCGAACCCGAGCGGCTTCAGTTGCTGCTTGAGTTCTCGCGCGAGCTGCCGGAGTTGCCGGACCGCCTGAAGGACCACCCGGAGCTCCTGGAGCAGGTGGTGGAATGCCAGTCGCCGCTGTTCCTGACCATCGAGACGGAAAAGAACGACGCCGGTCCCGCCGATGCCGTTCGGCTGTACTTCAAGGCGCCACCGGAAGCCCCCACCACGCGCGGTTTCGCCGGCGTTCTCCACGAGGGACTCGACGGCCTCAGCGCCGCGGAAATCCTGGCGGTGCCGGACGACATGCCCGAGCTGCTCGGCCTGACCCGTGCCATCACGCCGCTCCGGATGCGCGGCATGACTGCCATGCTGGGACGCATCAAGCGCAAGGTCGCAGCGACGTCCCGGATCCAGTCCTGAACTTCTGATCGGATCGTAACCCTTTGGGACGCAAGAGTTCTTCAAAAGGAACGCCGGCCACAGCCGCACTGGCTGCAGCCGGCGTTCCTTTTGTGCTGCATCCGTATGCACACGATCCCTCCGCGGCCAGCTACGGCATGGAGGCCGCCGAAGCGCTGGGCATCGCTCCCGAAAAGGTGTTCAAGACCCTTATGGTGGAAGTTGAGGGCCGGCTGACCGTGGGGGTTGTGCCCGTCAGCGGAAACCTCGACCTCAAGGCCTTCGCCGCGGCCCTGGGCGCAAAGAAGGCCTCGATGGCAGACCCCGCGGCTGCTGAACGCCGCACGGGCTACGTCCTGGGTGGGATCTCGCCGCTGGGCCAGCGCCAGCCATCAGCCACGGTGGTGGACGTCAGCGCCCTTGACTTGGGAACGATGCTGGTTTCCGGCGGAAAGCGCGGCTTGGATGTTGAGCTTGCACCGGCCGATCTCATCCGGCTGACGGCTGCGGTGACCGCCGCCATCGCCACGCGCACCCCTTAGGACTCGATCGGGAAGGCACTACACGGCAATCGCGGCCGGGAACACTGCCTGTGGAACACTGCCACCAGATGTCATCCCGACGGCGGGGCATCCTCGAGCCGGTTCTGTCCCGGATTAAGCCGCGGAGCCAGATGGGTCCGGAGCCACGCCTTGATCAGGCTTTCCCAGCGGCCGGGATCGACATTCCATTCCTTGGTGTGCCTGGCGTGGTTGAACGCTTCGAACGTGACCATCTCCGGATTCCGCTGCGCCAGGAGGGCGGAGGGCTCGTAGGGAACATATTCGTCATCAACGCTGTGGATGATCAGGGTGGGGGTGCGGACTTCCACGGCACGCGCCACCCAGTCCATGGCCTTGAAGTCCACGGGCGCGGCCAGGCCTGTGAGCCGGCGGCCCACGGGGTGGCCCAGCATCAGCTGCCCGTAGCGGCCAACAAGGGACGGAATGCGGTTCAGCTGCGCGTGGTGGGCCAGCACGTTGACCCAGTTGATGACCGGCGCGTCCAGGACCATGGCCCTGATCAGGTGGCGGTGGCGCGAGAGATCGGCCGTCTGCAGGCAGATGGCGCCCCCCATGGACCACCCGAAAAGGACAATCTCTTCGGCGCCGTTGGCAAGGGCATATTCGATGGCGGCCTCCACGTCGCGCCATTCCGTGGATCCCAGGCCGTACCGCCCGTCCCCGGCCGACGGCGCCAACCCGTCGTTCCGGTACGAGACCAGCAGGCTGGTGAGCCCCAATTCGAGGGCCGGACCCACTGCCCTGAGGGCCTCCTGGCGGGTTGCCCCGCGGCCATGGACCATGACCGCCCAGGTACGGGCCGTTCCGCCGGCGCGGACCAGCCACGCAGGTGCCGTGCCGCCGTCGACGTCGATCAGCACGTCCTCCGCCACGAGGCCGGCGGATGCGGGATCCGGATACAGCGCACCGCTCCACCATCCCCGGCGGGCGGTGTCGAGGTCGCCGGCGTACACAGCTTCCACCTCGCGGAGGACCGTGCGGTCCGCCGGCGAATACGACACGATCCGCCCGATCCGTGCGTGCCCTTTCCCGCCGTCGAAAAACAGCCCATAGACACCGTCCACGGTGGTCTCCGGTGTTGCGGCCAGGATGACCTGGCGGCCACCACCCTCCCGGAGCACGGCCAGGACTTCCTGGTCCGCCGTGCGCTGCCGGGCAGGAGTGATCACGCGCCTGGCAAAATAGAGCGCCAGTGCGGAGGAGCCGGTGGCAAGCAGGCTGGCAAGGGCCCCGCCGCCAATGACGCCGCCAAGCGCCCATTTGGCGCGAAGTGACATGCCGCCGTCGGCCTGGAGCGGAGGAGCCGCCGTCAACGTGGGAGTGCGCGTGGAAGGTGCCATGGAACCATTCTGACTGCCACGGCCACGTTGGCCCTACTCCGGGCGGCCCGTGGCGCGCCCGGACCCTGCGCTACCCGGGGGCGATGCCCCTACGACGCCGCAACGGCAGTGCTGTCCAAATGGATGCAGGCGCCGGTGCGCACGGCTAGGCTGATGCCATGAGCGATCCAATCGTCATTCTGACCGAAGAACCCCTGGGCGCGGACGACCGCGTCAACATCGAACGCCTGGTGGACGGACAGGACACTCCCCTGGTCCTGCTGGTTCCCGGGAACACCGAGCGGCATCTGCTGGTGGATTTTCTTGAGAATCTCTCCCTGCTGGACGTTGTCAAGGCGTTCCGCGAACTGACCGCCAATGCCCCGGACCCCACCGCTGAACGGGCCGAGGCTGCCGAGACGCTGGCCGTCTCGCTGGCTGCCTTGGCGGGGCTGGGTGCCGGAGTCACGGGCGAGGTGGTGGACGGTGGCGCAGTCAAGGGCCTCGTAGCCAAGGTCAAGGAGCTCGGCGCAGCCCAGGCGGTGGTGATCACCCGTCCCCATGCGGTGGCGGACACGTTCCATACGGACTGGGCCAACAAAGCCCAGGACCAGCTGGGACTCCCTGTGCTCCACCTGTACGCCGGTTCGGGATTTATCGGCGACTCCTGAGCGTTGAGCTTACTATGAGCATCTTTGGAAAGAGCATTTTCGACAACAAGGCCACGGGTTCCGTCCCGGGCCCGGCCACGGACGCCACGGCACCCGTTTACCGGAAGTCCGACGCCGAGTGGCGCCAGGAACTCACGCCGGAGGAATACCACGTGCTGCGACAGGCGGGTACGGAGCGCCCCTTCACCGGCGAGTACGTGGACACCCACACGGAGGGTGTCTACCAATGCCGCGCCTGTGGCACGGAGCTCTTCAGGAGCGACGAAAAATTCGACTCCCATTGTGGCTGGCCGTCCTTCTGGGCACCGCTTGCCGAGGGTACCGTCCGTTACATCCACGACAAGACGCTTGGCATGGAGCGGGTGGAGGTACGGTGCGCGAACTGTGACTCACACCTGGGCCACGTCTTTGAAGGTGAGGGGTACGGAACACCCACGGACCAGCGCTTTTGCATCAATTCGGTGTCCCTGAAGCTGGTGGCACGCGGCGCTGCCGGGGAAGAAACGCCGGAGTCCTGAGGCCGCCAGCCGCGGCTCCGCCCACATCTGGCGGAGCCTTGAAGCACCTTGAGCCTGAGAGTATCTTATGCTCAGGTCTAATTTGAGTTAGGGACTCTGGTTGCTTGCTACGCTCGCCGTAGATGCCCCAAGCAATGAGAAAGGCAGTCACACCATGACCGTCACCGTGACCGGCGCCCCGCCAAGGATCACCGCCGACAACACCGCCTGGCTCCGCCTCAGGAGTGCCGCCGAATCACTGCAGTCGCTGCAGGTGCAGGATGGCTCCGTACCTGACGCGGGTCACCACGCAGCTGCATCGCTGCAGGTTGCAGCCATCACGGAGTGCATTGCGGAGCTGGCACCGCTGTTCCCCCACGACGCGGCCTACCTTGACGCCGTCGTCGCTGATTTCCAGGCGTGGGCCAACGCCGGTTTCGGCGTCCCCGACTTCCTCGCATCCCTGCTGGCATTCCAGCCCCAGCTGCAGCGCCAGGACGGCTTGCAGCATGTGGTCATCTTTCCTATGTACACGCAGAACGGCAGCAGCAGCCGGCTGGTCGAAGCCGTGCTGATCGAGGTCATCTGGCCGGACTTCATCGCCGGACTGGAGGCGGGAGAGTACTCCAACAAACTCTTTGTACCCATCCGGTTCCTGGACTTCACCCGCGGCTACAACACCAACTCCGCAGTGCTGTTCCCCGAAACCGTGGCCGTGCGGCAAACGCCTGCCTTCACCTGGGGAGCGATCTTCGCGGACCGTGAGGCTGCCCGGTTCCGCCGGGTTCTGCGGGCGGCTGCGGACATCACCTCGTTGGAGCTGCCCGCGGGCGCCGCGGAACTCCTCGCGGACCAGGAACTGACCGAGTCCACATTTGTGATGTGGGACCTGATCCATGACCGGACCCATATGCGCGGCGATCTGCCCTTCGACCCGTTCATGATCAAGCAGCGGATGCCCTACTTCCTGTACTCGCTGGAAGAACTGCGCTGCGACCTCACCGCCTTCCGCGAATCCGTCCGGATCGAAAAGGACGACGACGCCGGCCCTGTGGCACGCCGGCACGCGAAGCTGGTGCAGTACGCCATTATCTTTGACCGGATCTTCCGCTTCGCGATCACCGGCAACCGGGTGCGCAACTATGACGGCCTCGGCGGACAGTTGCTCTTCGCCTGGCTGCACCAGCACCACGTGCTGCACTGGACCGACAGCCGGCTCAGCATCGACTGGGACCAGGTGGCGGATGCGGTGATCGCCCTCGGCGCCGCGATCGACGACCTGTACTGGCGTTCCATTGACCGGCCGAAGACAGCCCATTGGCTTGCCGCGTACCAGCTGATTTCCGGTACACTCACGCCCAACCCCGCATCTGTCTGGGCCAAAGGCACGGACGCGCTTGCCGTTGCCGGTCCGCCCCGCGGCCTGACGGACCAGGTGCTGGACGACGAATTCCCGCTGTCCATGTTCTACGAAGCATTGGAGAAGAAAATGCGCCCTGTCATCGAATCCACCGCCGGCATCACCGGAGCGTCCGCACTGTGAGCGAAGCTGGCGCACTCAGCGCAGCTCCTGCCCCCGGCCCCACGCTGAACGTCCTCGTCACCGGCGGCAGCGGACCGTCCGGGGTCGCGGTGGCCCGGGCCTTGCACCACGCGGGATTCCGGGTCTTCACGGTCGGCTCGGACAGGACGCGCATCGATGATGCTGTGAGGCAGGCAGGCGACGGCGTGACTCCCCTGGTGTGCGACCTTGCCGATCCCGCTGACGTCCAGGCCCTCCGGAAGACCCTTCTGGCGGAAACTGCCGGACGTGTGGACGGCGTCATCCACCTCGTGGGCGGCTGGCGGGGCGCGAAGGGCATCGCGGACCAGACCGACGCCGATTGGGACTTCCTGGAGCGTGGCGCCATCACTACGCTCAGGAATGTGTCCCGGGCCTTCTACACCGACCTGGCCGCGGCGGGCAACGGACGGTTTGCCATGGTCTCCTCCACCGCGGTGGACAAGCCGACGGCGGCGACAGCCAGCTACGTGGCGGCGAAGGCCGCCGCAGAGACATGGACACTGGCGATGGCGGAAGGCCTGGCCCGCGGGGCTGCCGGTGAGGGCACCGCCCTGCGCGGCGCCGCCGTCGTCCTGGTGGTCAAAGAACTGGTGGATGCAGGACGCCGCGCAGCGCACCCGGAACGAACCTTCCCCGGCGCCACCGACGTTGAGGACCTGGCGGCCGCCGTCGTCGGCCTGTTCAGCCGCCCGGCAGCCGAACTGAACGGCCAGCGCCTGCTATTGACACCCTGACCTCCATAGACTGAAAGCGTGAACAAAGCAATGACAACCACAGCCGAGGCCGGCTTCCGCACGGCTGCCCGCCTTCACGACCCCTCCGTCCGCGGCTTCGCGTCAGACAACTACTCCGGCGTCCATCCCGAGGTCCTGGCCGCCCTCGCGGCAGCCAACGAGGGCCACCAGGTCTCCTACGGCGAGGACGACTACACCGCCCGGCTGCAGGCGTTGATGGAGGAACACTTCGGCGCCGGTATCGAATGCTTCCCGGTCTTCAACGGCACCGGAGCCAACGTCCTGTCCCTCCAGTCGCTGCTCCCCCGCTGGGGCGCTGTGGTGTGCGCGTCGACGGCCCACATCAACATGGACGAAAACGGCGCCCCGGAACGGATCGGCGGGATCAAACTCCTGCAGGTCCCCACCTCCGACGGCAAGCTGACCCCGGCACTGATAGACCGCGAGGCGTGGGGCTTTGGCGATGAGCACCGGGCCCAGCCACTGGCAGTCTCCATCACCCAGACCACCGAGCTGGGCACGTGCTACACCCCCGACGAGGTCCGCGCCATCGCCGACCATGCCCACGCCAAGGGCATGAAACTCCATATGGACGGTGCACGGCTGGCCAACGCGGCCGCGCACCTGAACGTGCCGCTGCGGGCCTTCACGCGCGACGCCGGCGTGGATATCCTCTCCTTCGGCGGTACCAAAAACGGACTGCTGTACGGCGAAGTGGTGGTCGCCCTGAACCCCGAAGCAGCCCACGGGCTGATATTCCTGCGCAAGATGAACATGCAGCTTGCGTCTAAAATGCGCTTCCTCTCGGCCCAGTTCATCGCCCTGCTGGAAGGCGATCTGTGGCTCCGGTCGGCGGCGCACGCCAACGCCATGGCCGCCCGCCTCCGTGCCGCGGTGGACACAATCGACGGCGTGGAGCCGACGCAGAAGACGGAG
>DASSIA010000152.1:0-2870 GCA_035692345.1 Arthrobacter sp.
TCCGCGGCCTTGACGATGGTGTTGGCACGGGTCTGCAGGGGCGCCTCAGCCGAGCCGGACCTCCGGCTCCGGTGAACATTCGTCTCGTTTGTCATTGGACCACTTTCGTTGCAATCGGTATCCAGCAAAGTACAGCCACCAGGCCGGCGACTCCGGCCCACAGGGCGGCATACGGGGCAAGGAGCAGCCCAACGCCCAGCGCGCCGAGGACGCCCAGCGGCAGGGCCACCGTACCCACCAGCGCGTTTTCGAAGAGACGGACCTGGCGCAGCATGTCCGGGTTCCAGCCCATGGCTTCGAGGATGCCCAGGTACTGGCGTTTGGCGTTGAGCTCAAACCTGCCGGTGACCAGGGTCAGGACCAGCCCCACTGCTACGCCGGCGAGGGCCAGGACCATGCTGGGCAGGGCGACACTTGCTGCAGCCAGCCCGCTGAGAGCACTCGCTCCGGCCGCGCGGGGGATGTCGATGAGCAGCGCTACCAGCCCGCCCACCGCAGCTCCGAACACGCCGACCGCGACGGCCAGGGACAGGGTGTTGAACTTATTGGTGCTGAGCTGCCGGTTGGCAAACGTCAGCGGGGAGTCCACGGGGATCAGCCGCTCATCGTGCTGCGGTTCCTGGTCCACCTCATCGCGGTGGCGCAGCTGCTGCGCGGCGAAGAACGCCGCCGCGGCATACAGGACCAGGACGGCCGCAGAGACAATGGCCGTGGTCAGGCTCCAGCTCACCAGGCTCAGGATGATCCCGGCTACGGCGAGCAACGCAGCGCCCACCCCGAATTCCTCGAGCACCCAGTTCCTGATGCGCAGCTGCGTCCAGCCCATGGCGCGGAGGGTCCCTGCTTCACGTTTGCGTTTCCGGATGTAGCTCACGGTGGACGCGCCGGTCAGCAGCGCGGCCCCGCACAGGGTGAGGAAGAGCAGCGTGATGTTGGTGCCGGTCAGGGAGCCTGAGACGGCGTCAGCGGCGTTCTGCCGGACCCAGGACTGCTGGACGGTGCCGAGCGCTGACTCCTTGCCGGCGTCGTCCTTTGAGTAGCCGGGA
Organism: Arthrobacter sp.; assembly: GCA_035692345.1. Classification (GTDB taxonomy): domain Bacteria; phylum Actinomycetota; class Actinomycetes; order Actinomycetales; family Micrococcaceae; genus Arthrobacter. Next base: position 1,047 of record DASSIA010000152.1, read on the forward strand.
ACAAAAATGCTGGCGTCCTCACGCGCGGAACCGGCCACGACAGTGGCCTCCAGGCCCATGGCACGGATCTCGCCGGCGAGCTTTTCGACGTCGGGCTGCGCTTCCTTCCAGCTGCCGGGCGCCTTGGCCCGGACACGGACAGCGTCGATGACGGACGCGTTGGTCTTGTAGCCGCGGGCCGCCGCGAGGCCGTAGTAGTCGGTGATGGCGCCGGCCGACTGGCTCGCCAGTCCGGTGGCGCTGAGGGAGGGCTTCAGTTCGGCGGCGCTGACCGTCTTGCCGTCGGCGTCCTTGGTGAGGGTAAACGGCGTGGGGTCGTAGCCGCCCAGCGGGAGTCGGTTGACGTCGCCGGCAGCTTTCTCCACGGCGGCGGGGTCGAACGTTCCGTAGACCATGGCCAGCGGGGCCGCGAGCTTCTCCCCAGTCGCCAGGTTGTCCCGGTAGGACCGCTCATCCACCGGTTCACGCTGGGTCTGGTCCACCGGGGCGCCGTTGGCACCCTTCTCCGGAAGCCGGTTGACCGTGACCCAGTCGCTGGGAACTGCGGCCTTCTGGACCGCGCCGTTGGCGGCCGATTCGCCGTCGGTGTATTTGGGCGCAGCGGCGAAATCCGTGCTCCATGTGGCCGGGGTGTATAGGCCCTGGTTGAAGTTTCCCTGGTTGCCGAGGAGACCGGAGTGGTCGGTGGAACCAGGCCAGGACAGGGCGAACGGATCCTTCGACACGAACGGCAGGTAGTCCTTGCCGAGGGAGCGCGTGGCGGTGCCGACGTCCTTGACCACCTTGCCTGCTGCGTCGATCTCTTCGATCTTGACGTTGTATTTAAGGTCCAGGGAGGTGCCGGAGCGGACAATCAGGGGAATGGCCTGCGAGTCCGCAGTGAGCTGCCCGCTGCGCTTTGCCTGCTGGTACTGCGTCATCAGCGGAGCCCAGTACTTGAGCTTGACGCCGAGGAAGTCAGGGCCCTCCTTGAGCTGGTCCATGCTGATGCCGTTGGTGAAGAGGCTTTCGAAATGCCGGCCGATGGCTCCGGCGTTCCGCGCGTCAGCGGGCGGTGCCTTCTCCAACGGGGCCAGGAAGTCGCCCGCCGAGCCGAGCAGTGCGCGCTCGGATACGGGGTCGACGGCGACCACGGACTCAGTCACTTCGGGCGACAGGGGCAGTGACACCGACAGGTTGAAGAGATTGTGTTCGGAGCCGCCGGCAGGTGCCGGAAACTTGATGCCCGTCTCGTCCGCCGGAGCGGCGATCCGGATGCTGGTGCCTCCGACTGATTTCTCCTCCACCAGGCGGGCCTTGCCCAGGCTTCCCTCGGCGGTGGATTTGAACAGGGTCTTCTCGGAGACGCCGTCTGAGCTGACGGCGCTGGCCGTGAGGCGGTACTTCTTGGCAGTGTCGCTGAGCACGGACTCGGCGGCAGGCCATTTGCTCGGGTCCGTGGCACCGGCTGCCTGGTCGGTGGTTGCCGTGCCGGCCAGTCCGGAGTTGTAGCCAAGGTAGTCCATGGCGTCCAGCCGCGGCGCTTCAAGGTTCTGCGTTACACGGGACACCAGGCTGATCGGGGCTGCCACCGAGGTTCCGGAAAGCTTACGGATTTTGTCCAGCTGGTCGAAGCTGATGCCGCCGCCGCCGTTGGCGATCTCCGGCTGCATCAGCGCCGCGGAGCCCGCCTTGGCCTGGACAAGGACGTCGTAGAGCCCCCGCGAGTTCTCATCCACCGTCCGGTTAAGTGCGGCCTGCGACTGGCCTTGGACGAGGACCGACAAGCACATGGCTGCGATCAAGATGGCCGCGGTCAGCAGCAGCACTTTGCTTCTGATGAAC
>DASSIA010000153.1:0-14670 GCA_035692345.1 Arthrobacter sp.
CGCAATTTCGCCCGCACGGGCCGCAAGCCCAAGCGCGACCTCATCTTCGCGTTCTTCGCCGATGAGGAAGCCGGCGGCACCTACGGCGCCCGCTACGCCGTGGACAAGCGGCCCGAACTCTTCGATGGCGCCACCGAGGCAATCTCCGAGGTCGGCGGCTTCTCCGCCACCATCGGCGGCCAGCGCACCTACCTGCTCCAGACCGCCGAGAAGGGCCTGTCCTGGCTCCGACTCGTCGCCCACGGCCGTGCGGGCCACGGCTCCCAGATCAACACGGACAACGCCGTGACCCGGCTCGCCGCGGCGGTGACGCGGATCGGCGAGTACAAGTGGCCGATTGAACTGACCCCCACAACGCGGCAGTTCCTTGATGGCGTGACGGAACTCACCGGCGTCGAATTTGATGCTGACAATCCGGACCGCCTGTTGGACCAGCTCGGCACCGTGGCGCGCTTCGTGGGGGCCACCCTGCAGAACACCACCAACCCCACACTGCTCAAGGGCGGCTACAAGCACAACGTCATCCCCGAATCGGCTGAGGCGCTGGTGGACTGCCGCACGCTCCCGGGCCAGCAGGACCATGTGCTGGAGATCGTCCGGGAGCTCGCCGGTTCCGGAGTCGACGTGAGCTATGTGCACAGCGACGTCTCGCTCGAGGTCCCATTCGCCGGAAACCTGGTGGATTCCATGATTGACGCCCTGCACGCCGAGGACCCGGGGGCGAAGGTACTTCCCTATACGCTGTCCGGGGGCACGGACAACAAATCATTGAGCCGGCTCGGCATCACCGGATACGGCTTCGCCCCCCTCCAGTTGCCCGATGACCTCGATTTCACCGGAATGTTCCATGGCGTGGACGAGCGGGTCCCGGTGGATTCGCTGAAGTTCGGCGCCCGGGTCCTCAATACGCTGCTCACCAACTACTGAGGAGCCCGGACATGACTCCCGAGGAAGTCCTGCCGGAGCCGTTGCTGGCGGCCATCCGCAGCCGTGCTGCGGGCTATGACAGGGACAACACGTTCTTCTTTGAAGACCTCCAGGAGCTGACCGCTGCCGGCTACCTCAAGATGTTTGTGCCGGCGTCCGACGGCGGCCTGGGGTTTGGGCTCGAGGCGGCAGCGCAGTGCCAGCGGAGGCTCGCAACGGCAGCCCCGGCCACCGCTCTGGCCATCAACATGCACCTGGTCTGGACCGGCGTCGCGTATGTCCTGGGCGCCAGGGACGACACGTCCCTGGAGTTCGTCCTGCAGGAGGCGGCCAACGGCGAGATTTTCGCCTTTGGCAATTCCGAGGCAGGCAACGATTCGGTCCTCTTTGATTCCAAAACGGCTGCCGTGCCCCTGCCGGGCGGCGGGTACAGTTTCACGGGCACCAAGATCTTCACGAGCCTTTCGCCCGCCTGGACCCGCCTGGGAATCTTCGGCAAGGACGCCCAGGCAAGGGGAGGCGAAGGGGAGCTGGTGCACGGGTTCATCAGCCGGGAGGCCGCGGGCTACTCCATCCTGGACGACTGGGACACCCTGGGCATGCGGGCCAGCCAATCCAACACCACAGTCCTGGAGGGCGTGGAGGTCCTACCGGACCGCATCTTCCGCAAACTGCCGGTGGGCCCCAACGCCGATCCGCTGATTTTCGCGATCTTCGCCTGCTTCGAGTCACTGCTCGCCGCCGTGTACACGGGCATCGGTGAGCGTGCCCTGGACTTGGGGGTGGAGGCTGTGAAGCGCCGGACGTCTTTCAAGAATGCCGGCCGAAGCTATGCGCAGGATCCGGACATCCGCTGGAAAATCGCAGAGGCCGCCATGGCCATGGACAGCCTCTACCCGCAACTGCTGGCCGTAACGCGCGACGTCGATGCCGTGGTTGATCACGGGCCGCAATGGTTCCCTAAACTTGTGGGGCTGAAGGTCATGGCAACTGAGACAGCGCGCCGCGTTGTGGACCTGGCCATCAGGGTAAGCGGCGGTTCAAGCTACTTCCGTGGTTCGGAACTTGAACGCCTGTACCGGGACGTTTTGGCAGGGATGTTCCATCCGTCAGACGATGAGTCGGCGCACAACACCGTGGCGAACGCCTGGCTGGGGCCCTTGGAAACTTAGGCCCTCCCGGCCGCTGAATACCTAAACCGTGCGCTGGACCTGCATCACGCGGCGGCGCAGCCAGAAGCGCCTGCCGCCCCCCATATACAGCTTGCTGCGTTCCAGTTCCCATTTGCCGTACTCGGAGTGCTCCACGAGCCGGCGCCTCGCGTCCGGCAGTGAATCGTCAGGGCTGACCGTCAGCACGAGGTACTCATACTGCCTGATAAAGTCCCGTTCCCGCTGGACCGAGCTGGTGAGAAAATGTTCCTTCATTGCTCTCCATTTTCGTCCTTTTCCGACTAACGTGAAGTCATGAGCATCGATCCGCGTGTCGCGCTTCAGTCCTTGACAACCGCCTTGGAAGAACACCTTATAGCAGCATCCAACCGACGTGGCGATGGCGATCCCACGGTCGAAGCCGCGTTTTTTGCGGTCGCGGACGCGTTCGAAGTTTATGACGATGCGCTGTACGAGGCTTACAGCGAAGTCACGCCCCTTCAGGTTTTTGACGATGAAGAGGACGAGGACGAGGAAGCCGGCATCGACGATGACGAGGACTTGGAAATCCTCGAGGACTGACTGGCGTGTCAGACGGGTTGCGAAACGTCTTCCAGAGCCCGGGCAATCTCCGGCGGCAGCCGGGTCAGCTGTGACGCCATGACCTCTTTCGCCTGGACGGGAGTCCGGGGCCCGATGATGGCCGTGGCCACGCCATGCTGGGACAACAGCCAACTCAGTGACACATCCAGCGGTGTCCGGCCCAGGCCCTTGGCAGCCATGGCCACGGCTTCCACAATGCTGGACGGCTGCTGAGCAAGGTAAGGCTCCACGTAAGCTGCGTAATCTGTTCGACCGGCCCGGGAATCGGCAGGAATACCGGTGCGGTACTTGCCGGTCAGGACGCCGCGTCCCAGCGGCGCCCAGGCCATCAGCCCCAGGCCTGCATCTTCGACGGCAGGAACCACTTCGGCTTCGGCCTGCCGCTGCAGCAGCGAATATTCAGCCTGCGCCGCTACGAGCGGAAACCCGGCCACCGCTGCGGCTTTGGCGCTTTGCCAGCCGTTGAAATTTGAGATGCCTGCATAGCGGGCACGGCCGCTCCGGAGCGCGAACTCAAGGGCGGACAGGGTCTCCTCCAGCGGGACATTGCCATCCCATGCCTGGGCGAACCAGATATCCACATAGTCAGTCCCAAGCCTGGCCAGGCTGGCGTCCAGGCTGGAGAGCATCGCATTGCGCGAGGTATCCACCGTGCGCCGGCCGTCCGACGTCGACATCCCGGCTTTGGTGGAAATGCAGACTTCGGTGCGGGAAACAACGTCACCCAGGAGGGATCCGATCATCGCCTCTGCGCCGCCGTCGGCGTAAGACGCGGCGGTATCCATAAGCTTTCCGCCGCCATCGATAAATGTGCGCAAAATCTCTGCGGCGTCCTGCTCGTCGGTTTCGCCGGACCATGACATGGTGCCGAGGGAAAGGGCTGAGACTCGCAATCCACTGTTGCCGACGTAACGCTGCTGCATAGCTGCAAGCTTACGGGGAATCATCACGGTCCATGACGTAGGGTCTTAGCGTGAACTGGTTTGAGGCGGCCCTGCTGGGCCTTGTGCAGGGACTGACCGAATTTCTACCGATTTCATCGAGCGCGCACCTGCGGATTGTGGGGCAGTTCCTTCCGAACGCATCGGACCCCGGGGCTGCGTTCACTGCCATCACGCAACTGGGGACCGAAACGGCAGTATTGGTCTACTTCCGGCGGGACATCGTACGGATCATCCGGGCATGGGCGGGCTCGCTGGCGGGGAAAACCCCCAGGCAGCACCCGGACGCGCGGATGGGCTGGCTGGTGATCCTGGGCAGCGTACCAATCATCGTCCTGGGCCTGCTGTTCCAGGACCAGATTGAGTCGGTGCTGAGGAGCCTGTGGCTGGTGGCCACCATGCTGATCGTCTTTGGGCTCGTGCTGGCCGTGGCGGACGCGGTCGGAAAGCAGGACCGGGACCTCACGCAGCTCACCTACAAGCACGGTGTGCTGTACGGCTTTGCCCAGGCGATGGCACTCATTCCCGGCGTCTCACGGTCCGGTGGCACCATCACGGCCGGCCTGCTGATGGGCTACACGCGTGAAGCCGCGGCCCGCTATTCGTTCCTCCTGGCCATCCCGGCGGTCTTCGGCAGCGGCCTTTACCAGCTGTACAAAGTGCTCTCCAAGGACGGCATCGCTGGCCCCTTCGGCTTGCCGGAAACCGCGCTGGCCACCGTTATCGCCTTTGTTGTGGGCTACGTGATCATCGGCTGGTTCCTTAAATTCATTTCCACCCGGAGTTACCGGCTTTTCGTCTGGTACCGGATCTTCCTGGGCCTGGCCCTGTATCTGCTGCTCGGTTTCAATGTCATCAACGCCTAGCACTAGGCTTGGGCTGTGAAATCCTGGACCTCCCGCCCTGTCCCTGCGCTGCCCGGCGCCATGCCTGCCATCCGTCTGTTCGACACCGCCAAAGGCAGTGAGGTCACCCTCCCAGCCGGGGGTGAGCAGTCGATGTATGTCTGTGGAATCACCCCATATGACGCGACCCATATGGGCCATGCGGCCAGCTATGTGGCATTCGACCTGCTGAACAGGGCCTGGCGTGACGCCGGCCAGCAGGTTTCCTATGTCCAGAACGTCACTGACGTTGACGACCCCCTGCTGGAGCGCGCTACTGCCACCGGTGTGGACTGGCGGGACTTGGCCGCGAGCCAGATTGAACTCTTCCGGACCGACATGGAAGCCCTGAACGTCCTCTCGCCGGACCACTACGTGGGCGCAGTCGAATCAATCGCCATTATTGTTCCTGCCATCGAAAAGCTGGTCCGCCTCGGCCTGGCCTACCGCGTGCCCGGTACGGCAGGAGAGCCCGACGGCGACGTCTACTACGACGTCGAAGCCGCAGGCAAGCAGACCCTCGCCCCTGACGCCTGGACCCTGGGCTCGATCTCCCGCCTGGGCGAGTCCGAAATGCTTGAGTTGTTCGCCGAACGCGGCGGCGACCCCGGCCGGGCCGGCAAGCGGCAGGCGCTGGACCCCTTGCTGTGGCGTGTTGCCCGCGACGGCGAACCCAGCTGGCCGGGCGGCGGACTGGGCCAGGGCAGGCCGGGCTGGCATATAGAGTGCACCGTCATCGCCCAGCAGTACCTGCCCGCTCCCTTCACCGTCCAGGGCGGCGGCTCGGACCTGATCTTCCCCCACCATGAGATGGGTGCCGGCCACGCCTATTCGCTGGCCCAAGTACCGCTGGCCCACCACTATGCCCACGCCGGCATGGTGGGACTGGACGGCGAAAAGATGAGCAAGTCCAAGGGCAACCTCGTCCTGGTCTCCAAGCTGCGGGCCGCAGGCGAAGAGCCGGCAGCCATCCGCCTGGCCATCCTTGCCCACCACTACCGTTCAGACTGGTCCTGGACCGCGGAGGGGTTTGCCAAGGCGAAGGACAGGTTGGCTGCCTGGCGGCTCGCCGCAGCCACCGCGCCGCAAGGTTCAGCGTCGGGTCTGATCGCAGAAATGCGGTCCGCCCTCGCCGCCGACCTGAACGCACCTGCCGCCCTCGCGGCGGTTGACCGCTGGGCTGCCGCAGCGATAGGCGCCGCGGCAGCGGGCAGCAAGCACGATCAGGCCCTGGTCAGCGACGCGCTGGACGCCTTGCTCGGCGTCGTGCTTTAGGGTTTGTCGCGGCCGCGGCGCTTCAGGTAACGCTCAAACTCCCGGGCGATCGATTCACCGCTCGCCTCCGGAAGGTCAGCAGTATCTTTTGCCTCTTCAAGCTGCCTGACGTAGGCGGCGATTTCCGGATCCTCAACAGCCAACTCATCGACGCCCCGCTCCCAGGCGGCGGCCTCTTCGGCCAATTCGTGGGTATCCAGCGGGACCTGGAGCAGCTCCTCGATGCGATGCAGCAGCGCCAGCTGCGCCTTGGGTGACGGGGCCTGCGCCACGTAATGCGGGACCGCGGCCCAAAGCGAAACAGTGGGAAGGCCGGCCAGGAGCGAAACTTCGGACAGGACTCCGACGATGCCGACGGGTCCTTCATACTGCGAAGCCTCAAGATTGAGCCGCTCCCGAAGTGCCGTGTCATCGGAGGAGGTGCTGACCGGTATCGGCCTGCTGTGCGGAACGTCTGCCAGCAGCGCCCCCACCAACACCACGTAGTCCACTTTGAGGGCCTCGGCGTGGACCAGCAGCTCCGCCGTATAGGCCCGCCACTTGTAGGACGGCTCAATGCCCTGGACGAAAATAACGTCCACATTCGAATCCGGCGCGCTGGCCTTGTAGATCCGGGTCGATGGCCACTTGATTTTGCGTTCCCCCGAGGCCGTCCTGCGGACCGTGGGGCGGGTGAACTGGAAATCGTAGTATTCGTCAGCGTCAATGGACGCGACCTTTTTGCCGCCCCAAACCCGGTTCAGATAGCGCAATGAGTCGCTCGCCGCCTCCCCGGCATCATTCCAGCCTTCAAAAGCGGCCAGCATCACAGTTATGCGCTCCCCGTCCGCCACTGGCAGCAGGAACTGCTCCGGTTCAGGTGCGGCACCCGGTTCCGTGGTGTCTCCGTCGAAGCTATTCATCTCATCACCCTACGTCCAAGCACAGGCGGGATGCATCGAATGAAGCGCCAAAACCGTGAGCCGGCGCGCGGTGCACCTGTTGCCAATGCTGATATTCGCCGAGGGCGTACCGTACGGCCCGCGTTCAGGTGGGCCCCGTAGACTGAAACCATGCAATCCTCACCCCCCGTTTCTCCGCTCAGAGCCGTTCTTTGGGACATGGACGGCACCATTGTGGACACGGAACCCTATTGGATTGCCGCCGAGCACGCCCTCGTGGAAGCCCACGGCGGTACGTGGTCGCACGGGCAGGCCATGCAATTGGTGGGACAGTCACTGACTTTCTCGGCCGGAATCCTCCAGACGGCCGGCGTCCGGCTGGAACGCAGGGAGATCATCGACACCCTGACCGCGCAGGTCATCAGGAGCGTCCAGCTCTCCGTTCCCTGGCGGCCCGGGGCGAGGGAACTGCTGGAGGACCTGCACCGCGCCGGTGTGCGCTGTGCGCTGGTGACAATGTCAGAGGAGCCGTTGGCCCGCGAAATTGTGGCGAGCCTGCCCAAGCCATACTTCGAGTTCCTGGTCACGGGGGACACCGTCACCCAGGGAAAGCCGCACCCGGAAGCGTACCTGAAGGCAGTGGAGCTGCTTCAGGAGGCTGACCCGGATCTGACCATTGATCACTGCGTAGCGCTGGAGGACTCGGCGCCGGGAGTGGCTGCAGCAGTCGCATCCGGCGTTGCCACCGTGGCTATTCCGCACATTGTCCCGATCCCCGAAGACCCCAGGCACACCATCTGGGAATCCCTGGCAGGCCGTACCGTTTCCGAGCTGGAAGCCATCGCCGCGGGCAGCCTCGCCGCCGCGCCGGCTGGACCCGCCGTGTCCGTGCCCGGGAGCCCGTCATGAGTTCCGCGCCGGCCCCCGCACGCCGGGAAGGAATACCGCTCGGCAGGATCGCCGGAATCCCGGTTATTCTGGCGTATTCGTGGTTTGTGATTGCCGCCTTTACCGTCATTGTCTACGGGCCGTTGCTCTTGCAGCAGAACCCGGCGCTGGGCATGTCCGCATACTATGTGGCGTTCGCTTACGCCCTGCTGCTCCTGATCTCCGTCCTGGTCCACGAACTGGCGCATGCCCTCACGGCCAAGGTCTACGGCTGGCCTACGCAGAAGATCGTCCTGAATCTCTGGGGCGGCCACACCCAGTTTGAGAATTTCACCGCGACGCCGGCGCGCTCAGTCATCGTGGCGCTGGCGGGGCCGGCGGCCAACCTTGTCCTCGCAGGCGGCGCCTGGGTAGTCTTGTCCACCACCAGCATGGGCAGCGTGGCCGGGATCCTCACGAACATCTTTATGTGGGCCAACTTTGTCATCGGCATCTTCAATGTCCTGCCCGGACTCCCGCTCGACGGCGGCAGGATCGTTGAGTCGGCGGTCTGGAAAGTAACCGGGAGCCAGGCGAAAGGCACCGTAGCTGCCGGCTGGGCCGGCCGCGTTATTGTGGTGGCGCTGGGCCTCTGGTTCATCGCCAGGCCGCTGCTTGCCGGTAACACCCCGGATTTCAGCCTCCTGATGATCACGGTCCTTGTGAGCGGCTTCCTATGGATGGGTGCCAGCGCGTCAATCCAGCAGGGCACACTGCGCGGGAGGATGCACCTGGTCAGCGCCGCAGCCTTGGCGGCTCCCGCCGTCGGAATTCCAGCCACCGCCACCGTGGCGGATATCCGCGCACTGTCGCCGAACGGCCCACGGGCCATTGTGGTCTGCGGTCCGGAGGGACGCCCGCAGGGCGTTGTTGACGCAAGCGCCCTCGCCGCCGTTCCCGACAACGCCGCCGGCTCTACGCCTGCCACGGCGGTGTCCTACGCCCTCGCTGCGGGAGCCTACGTGCCCGAGTGGTCCCAGGGGCAGGAGCTGATCCAGTACCTTTCCAAGTTGGAAGGTCATGAATATGCGGTGGTGGACCATCATGGAACTGTCACCGGCCTGCTGGCGCAGAACGCGGTGGTGGCCGCCATCACCGGCAAAGCTGACCGGTCAAATAGGCATCCGCAGGGTCAAAGCCGGTAGAGTTACGTGCCGGCCGTGCATTGCCGCCGCGTCGCCGTCCGGAGGCCTCCGCCGCACCTGACGGACCTATTTCAATGCGTGGCCCCACAGTTTTATACGAGCGAGGAAAATCCATGAGCAGCGAAACTGCCGCCGAAGCCGCAGCACCCTCCACCACAGCGCCGTCCACCACGGGTGGGGCCGCCAACGGCACCCAGCCAGTGGGAGCTGCCCGCCGCCGCGGACCTTTCCGTGAAGGGGAGCGGGTCCAGCTGACCGACGAGCGCGGCCGCATGAACACCATCACCCTCGAAAGCGGCGGCGCCTTCCACACGCACCGCGGCTTCCTGAACCACGACGAGATCATCGGGAAAGCCGATGGCTCCGTGGTAGTCAACAACGTCGGACAGCAGTACCAGACACTGCGCCCGCTCCTCTCCGACTTTGTCCTCTCCATGCCCCGTGGCGCTGCAGTGGTCTACCCCAAGGATGCCGGCCAGATCGTCACCATGGCGGACATCTTCCCGGGTGCCAGGGTGGTCGAAGCCGGAGTTGGCTCGGGCGCGCTGTCCATCTCGCTGCTCCGGGCCGTGGGCGACAACGGCTACCTGCATTCTTTTGAACGTCGTGAGGAATTCGCGGACATTGCCCGCGGGAACGTGGAAACCATCTTCGGCGGCCCGCACCCGGCGTGGAAGATTTCGCTCGGCGACTTCCAGGAGGAAGTGGTCCGCAGCGAGGCGCCCGGGTCCGTGGACCGCGTGGTACTTGACATGCTGGCACCCTGGGAGTGCCTGGACGCCGTCGCCACCGTGCTCGCTCCCGGCGGCGTCTGGATCAACTACGTCGCCACAGTCACCCAGCTGTCCCGGACCGCTGAGGCCATCCGGGCTGACGGCCGGTTCACTGAACCCGACGCCTGGGAGTCCATGGTCCGGGGCTGGCACCTGGAAGGACTGGCCGTCCGGCCGGACCACCGCATGGTGGCCCACACCGGTTTCCTGCTGGTCACCCGCCGGCTTGCCGACGGCGTCACTGGCATTTCGGTCAAGCGCCGGCCCTCGAAGACGGACTTCAACGAAGACGATGTCAACGCCTGGACGCCTGGCGCTGTGGGCGAACGCCTCGTCTCCGACAAGAAACTCCGCCGTGCTGCGCGGGATGCCATCGCCGGCACCAACGTCAGAGACGAACCGGAGATCACGAACTAGTCCATATTTCGGGAGTCTCCAGCGGTACCTGCCAACTTGGGGCTAAGGTCTTAAGAAGAAGAGCAGGAAGGGGCTGATGCACCATGGAGACGCCGAACCAGGACTCCGGGCGGACACCGGCGGAGCAGGCATCCGCCAACGAACTATCGGTTGCGGACCGGCAGATCAACGTCCTCCGGGACAAACTCAGGCACATCGACCGTCAGCTTGCCGCAGCCACGCAGAACAACTCCAAGCTGGTCAGCATGCTGGAAGCGGCGAAGGCTGAGATCCTGCGGCTGAAAAATGCCCTGGACCAGGAGGGCCAGCCGCCCTACAGCTTCGGCACGGTCCTGCAGCTGAATCCCAAGCGCCCGCCGTCAGCAGGAAGCAGCGGCCAGGCCGCCACTGAGGAATCGGTGGATATTTTCAATGCAGGCCGAAAGATGCGGGTGGGCATCAGCCCGCTGGTCAACATCAACCAGCTGGCCGTGGGCCAGGAGGTCCTGCTCAACGAAGCACTGCTGATTGTTGCCGGGCTGGGCTATGAACGCGCCGGCGAGCTCGCAACCCTGAAGGAAATGCTCGGAACGGACCGCGCCTTGGTGGTGGGTCGCGCCGATGAGGAACGTGTCATCCGGCTCTCCGGCGCCCTGCTCGCCGAAAAGCTCAGGGTGGGTGACGCGTTGTCCATCGATTCGCGAACCGGTTACGCCTTGGAAAAGGTGCCCCGCTCCGAGGTGGAAAACCTGGTCCTCGAAGAGGTGCCTGACATTACCTACGAGGACATCGGCGGCCTCGGTCCGCAGATCGAGCAGATCAGGGATGCCGTGGAGCTGCCGTTCCTGCACCCGGATCTCTACCGCGAGCATGGTCTGAAGGCGCCGAAGGGCATTCTTCTGTACGGCCCGCCGGGCTGTGGCAAAACCCTGATCGCAAAGGCTGTTGCCAACTCCCTCGCCGCCCGAGCAGCGGAACGGTCCGGCAACGTGGACCTGAAGAGCTACTTCCTCAACATCAAGGGCCCGGAGCTGCTGGACAAGTATGTGGGCGAAACCGAGCGGCACATCCGCCTCATCTTCGCCCGGGCCCGCGAAAAGGCCTCGGATGGCAGCCCCGTGGTGGTTTTCTTCGATGAAATGGATTCGTTGTTCCGTACGCGCGGCACCGGCATCTCCTCCGACGTCGAGACCACCATCGTCCCGCAGTTGCTGAGCGAGATCGACGGCGTGGAACGGCTGGACAACGTGATTGTGATCGGGGCATCCAACCGCGAGGACATGATCGACCCCGCTATCCTCCGTCCCGGACGCCTTGACGTGAAGGTCAAGATCCAGCGCCCCGATGCCGAGGCTGCCGCGGACATCTTCAACAAATACATCACCACGGACCTGCCGTTCCACGAGTCCGACCTCGCCGAACACAACGGCGACGTCCAGGCGACAGTGGACGCCATGGTCCAGCGGACGGTTGAAGCCATGTACTCCACGGAGAAGTCCAACGAGTACCTGGAAGTCACCTACGCAAACGGCGATACCGAGATGCTGTACTTCAAGGACTTCAACTCAGGAGCCGTTGTCCAGAACGTCGTGGACCGGGCCAAGAAGTACGCCATCAAGGATCTTCTGACGCTGCACCAGAAGGGCCTCCGGATCGAGCATCTGCTGCGTGCCGTGGTGGATGAATTCCGCGAGCACGAAGACATGCCGAACACCACCAACCCGGACGACTGGGCCCGGATTTCAGGCAAGAAGGGGGAGCGGATCACCTACATCCGCACCATCGTGCAGGGCAAGGCAGGCCAGGAGCCCGGCAAGTCCATCGAAACGATGCCCAACACGGGACAGTACCTGTGACGGCAGCCCCGGAACGCGCCGGCGGGGGAGGGCTCCCGGCCGGCGGGGCCATGCGCGTCATGGGGGCGGAAACGGAATACGGCATCCACGCCCCGTCAGCGCCCGGAGCAAATGCCACCATGATGTCAGCCCGGGTGGTACAGGCGTATGCGCAGGTGACGCGGCAACGGGCAGCTGGAGGGGCAGAGACCCGGTGGGACTATACGGACGAGGAGCCCCTCCACGACGCCCGTGGCTGGACCTTGGAACGGGCATCGGCCCACCCCAGCCAGCTGACAGACCAGCCCCCGGTCCTAGACGCCGAAGCTGTGGCGCTTGCCTATGGCCGCGAGGAACTCGAACTGGACGGCGAGGACGAGTCCGGCAGCCTCCTGATGAACATGGTCCTGGGCAACGGCGCACGCCTGTACGTGGATCATGCCCACCCGGAGTACTCCAGTGCCGAGGTGACCAACCCCCGCGATGCCGTGATCTGGGATGCCGCCGGGGACCTCGTGGCGCTGGCGGCCGTCCGGCGCCTGGCCGCCGATCCCGAGCTGCCGCCGGTCAACCTCTACAAAAACAACACGGACAACAAATCCGTGTCCTACGGCTCACACGAGAACTACCTCATGCCTCGTTCGGTGCCCTTCGGGGACATCGTTCGCGGACTGACGCCATTCTTCGTTACCCGCCAGATCATGTGCGGCGCCGGGCGGGTGGGCCTGGGCCAGGACAGCTCCACCCCGGGGTACCAGATCAGCCAGCGGGCGGATTTCTTCGAGGCTGAGGTTGGCCTCGAGACCACCATCCGCCGGCCCATCATCAACACCCGCGATGAGCCCCACGCCACGGCCGACAAATACCGGCGCCTGCATGTGATCATCGGCGACGCCAACCTGAGCCAATCCTCGAACTACCTCAAGTTCGGCACCACCGCCATGGTCCTGAGCCTGATCGAAGCCGGGCTGGCGCCCAAGGTGGAAGTCCACGAACCCGTCGCTGCGCTGCAGGCCGTCAGCCACGATACGTCGCTAACAGCCAAACTCAGGCTCTTGGACGGGCGCCGCGTGACTGCCCTGGACCTGCAGTGGATCTACCACGAGGCGGCAGCCAAACTGGCGCAGGATACCGGCGTTGCCGATGCCGTGGACGGGGATGGCCACACTCATGATGTGCTGGAGCGCTGGGCCGCCACACTGACGCAGCTCGATTCCGACAGGAACGCGGCGGCCACCTCCGTGGAGTGGCTGGCCAAGCTCTCCCTCCTTGACGGTTACCGGAACCGCGACAACCTCGACTGGGGTGATGCCAGGCTGGGCCTCGTGGACCTCCAGTGGGCAGACATCAGGCCGGAGAAGGGACTGTATTACCGGCTCCTGGCACGGAACCGGATGCAGCGGATCGTCAACGACGGCGCCATCGCCGCAGCGGTGACGGAACCGCCGTCGGACACGCGTGCCTTCTTCCGCGGACGGTGCGTCAGCAGCTTTGGCAAAGACGTGGTGGGGGCCAGTTGGGACTCGGTCATCTTCGACGTTCCCGGCTACGGCCGGCTTCAGCGCGTGCCCACCCGGGAACCCCTGAGGGGCACCAAAGCCCTCACCGGCGGGCTCTTCGCGCGCCACCGGACGGCAGGTCCGTTCCTTGCTGAACTCCTGGGGCACAACACCGCTCCGCCTGCGGCGTAAACCGTGCCGACGGGCGTACGGCGTGGCAATATGGGGCGTATCAGCAGATCCGCCCGGATCCGAAGATATACGAGGAGAGATCACCATGGCAGGCCAGGAGCAGCAGCAGCCACAATCACACGACAGCCAGGTCGAGGACGAGATCCCGGAGGCGCCGCCGGCAGCACCGGAAGCCCAGGCCTCGGCTGCTACGCAGGGGGTCGATGACCTTCTTGATGAAATCGACGGTGTCCTGGAGTCCAACGCCGAGGAGTTCGTCCGCGCCTTCGTCCAAAAGGGTGGCCAGTAACCCGGATCCGGATAAGTGGCGGAAGCCGCGTCCGGCCGGAATCTGTACCGTCGTTGAAGGACCACGTTCAAGGAGTGCATCAGTGCAGGAAACAACCGCCAACCAGGTAGCCGGCAACGCGACATCCTCATTCACCGAGCATCTGCAGCGCGACCGGCCGGACCTGCTTCCGTACAACCGCGCTATGCCTGTGGCAGCGGCGGCGACTCCGCTGCAGGTGCCGCATGCCACCACGATCGTGGCGATGAGTTATGGCGGCGGCGTCCTGATGGCCGGCGACCGGCGGGCCACCATGGGCAACGTCATTGCCAGCCGGCACATCGAAAAGGTCTTTCCGGCCGACAGGTTTTCCGTGCTGGGTATTGCCGGCACGGCCGGCATTGCCATCGACCTGACGCGGCTTTTCCAAGTGGAATTGGAGCACTACGAAAAGATCGAGGGCACTCTCCTGAGCCTTGACGGCAAAGCCAACCGGCTGGGGGCCATGATCCGCGGAAACCTGCCCATGGCACTGCAGGGACTCGCCGTTGTGCCCTTGTTCGCTGGCTTCGACACCACCGCCGGGGTGGGCCGGCTGTTCTCCTATGACGTCACCGGTGGCAGGTACGAGGAACGCGAGCATCACACTGTTGGCTCCGGTTCCGTATTTGCCCGCGGTGCGCTGAAGAAACTCTGGCGGCCCAACCTGGCCGAAGCCGAGGCAGTGGCCGTCGCGGTCGAATCCCTGTACGACGCGGCCGACGACGACTCCGCCACCGGCGGTCCGGATCCCGTCCGCCAATTGTGGCCGGTGGTGTACACCGTGAACAGGGATGGCGCGCGGCGAATCCCCGAATCCGAGCTCGCCGCCGTGGCGGGCAGGATCATCGAAGCCCGGTCCGCCGAGCGGCGGGAGGCCTGAGATGACGCAGCAGTTTTATGTCTCGCCTGAACAACTGATGAAGGACCGTGC
>DASSIA010000154.1:0-3729 GCA_035692345.1 Arthrobacter sp.
ATAATCCACCCAAAAGCCCCGTTTGGGGCCGATATCTGGACAAAAACTCCTAAGCGCGGGTTTGGGTGGCGCGGGTGGGTGGCTAGCTCGCCAGCCAGATGTCGGGGCCGAAGACCTCGTAGTGGATCTTGGTGGCGGGGATCCCCGCGTTGATGGCCTCGTTGCGGATGTGCTTCATAAACGGCAGCGGCCCGCAAAGGTACAGGGACGCGTTCGCGGGCAGGTCCACTTCACGCAGGGACATAAAGCCCTTGTTGGTTCCGGGCTCGGGCTGCTCCAGCCATAGCTGGAGGTCGGCACCCGCGAGGCGTTCGACGTCGTCCGTCATCTGGCCGCGCAACGCCCAGCTGTCCATGGTGCTCTCAGCATGCAGCACCAGTACCTGGCGGTCGGAGCCGGACTCGGCGAGTGACCGGAGGATTGACGCCGTGGGGGTGCAGCCGATTCCGGCCGACGCCAGGACCACGGGGCCCTCACCGTCCTTGAGCGTGATCTCGCCGTACGGGTTGGAGATCTCAAGTATGTCGCCGATCTCGACGGCGTTGTGCAGCACGGGGGAGACCTCGCCGCCGTCATCGAGCTTGGTGGTGAAGCTGCGGCTGGTGCCGGTGTCGCCCGAAAGGGAGTACTGGCGGACCTGGCGCAGGCCGTCCGGGAGCTGGACCTTGACGCTGACGTACTGGCCGGGCAGGGCGGCCGTGACCGGGGTGTCATCTGCCGGTTCGAGGGTGAAGGTCATGGAGCCGGTGCCGGCGGGGGATTTCGCGGCGACCCTCCACGGGGTCCACATCTTGCCGTTGGCCTGTGCTGCGTAGAGGCCTTTTTCGAGCTTGATGAGTGCATCGGCCATCAGCCAGTACACCTCGGTCCAGGCTTCGGCGATTTCGGCGGTGATGACCTCGGCCAGGTCCTCGGCGATGGCCGCGAAGAGGTGCTCGTACACCACCTGGTACTGGGGCTCGGTGATGCCCAGCGACGCGTGCCGGTGGGCAATGCGGGACAGCACTGTTTCGGGGAGGGTGCCGGGATTGTTCACCAGGTGTGTGGCGAAAGCGGCGATGCTTCCGGCGAGGGCCTGCTGCTGGTCGCCGGAGCGCTGGTTGGAGCGGCTGAAGAGCCCGTCCAGCAGTTCGGGGTGGGCGGCAAACAGCCGGGCGTAAAAGTTGGGGGTGATGGCGCCGATCCGGGAACCGACCAACGGCAGGGTGGCCTCAATGACAGGGCGGGATTTGTCCGAGAGCATTCGTACTCCTGAGGTAGGACCGGGGGCATTCGTTCCGGTCGGGAACAATACTTGCATTTGAAATGCATGTATCTTGCTTCATTTCTACACCTCGTAGAAGTTGGAATCAAATCGGGGGAAATATCCACGCCGAACCGGAACTGACGTAGCGCCGGCTACAGGCCGGGACGCAACCCGATCATCTGGAAAACAGGCGTCATCTGCCGGGACCCCGGCAGGTCGGCCACAACCACTGCATCCAGTTCCCGGTAAAACGCCTCGCGGGCCCGGGACAGGGCGGCGCGCAGCCTGCATTCATTGATCAGCGGGCAGGCGCCGCCCGGAGTCACACAATCGGCGGCATCGGCCCGGCTGTCCAGGTCTCGCAGCACCTGGCCTACGGTTGCACGGCGGCCAGCAGCGCTAAGCCGGGATCCGCCCGCCCGGCCACGCTCCACCTCGATCAGGCCCAGGCCCCGCAGCTTGGCCATGGCCTTGCTGACGTGGTTGTACGGCGTTGCCACGGCATCGGCGATGTTCTGGGTAGTGAGGAGGGTGGCATCGGGGGCGGCGGCCAGTACCATCAGTGCCCGGAGGCTGACATCTGCGAAGGCATTGATTTTCATGGCAACCGGGCTATGGTCTAGTCCACCCAGACGGTGGGTTCGTTGGTGTCAGCGGTGAGCTGGCCAAACTCCCATTCGCGGGTCACGGTGTTGGCGGCGTAGGGGAGGACGGCGGCAAAAACGGAACCGTCGCGGTGTTCAGCGGCCACATGGATGGCGTCCGTTTCCTCTTCGACCAGGACGATGTCGCACACAATCGCGGCCGCCCGGAAATCCGCCCGGTTCTGCCGGAGCAGCTCAGTGAGGTCGCTGATCATCGAGTCGGCATCGAAGTCTGCGTCGGCACCGTCCTGGGCGTCAGCCGGAGTGACGGCCACCAGACGGACTTCGCCGTCGTTCTCCACCACCAGCGCGAACGGCAGGAAGCCGCCGTTTCGCTGGAGCTGTTCCTGGGCTGCGCCTGCACCTGTGCCCAGCAGGTTTTCCAGATCCGTGGCCGAGGCCTCCGGAACGGAATCCCGCCATGAAGTTACAGCCGGCGGGCCGTCCGTGGTGTCACCGGCCGTGTGCGGTTTAGCGCCGGACATTGGACAACACGCGGTCGCGGACACGTTCCATGATGGGCCGGTCGGTTGCTTCCACGTTCAGTCGGAGGAAGGGCTCCGTGTTGGACGGGCGCAGGTTGAACCAGTAGCTGCCGTCGTTGGCTGTGAAGGTGCTGCCGTCCATCGTGTCGATGGTGATGTCCTCGGCGGCAAAGTCTGCGCGGACACGTTCCACCGCGGCGGCCTTGTCTTCGATTTCGGAGTTGATCTCACCGGAGGAGACATAGGGCTCGTACTCGCGGCCGAGCTCCGACAGCGGGCCGTCCTGCTCGCCGAGGGCAGCGAGCACATGCATCGCCGCAAGCATTCCGGTGTCCGCGTTCCAGAAGTCGCGGAAGTAGAAGTGGGCAGAGTGCTCGCCGCCGAACACGGCACCTTCCTCAGCCATGACTGCCTTGATGAAGGAATGGCCAACGCGCGTGCGGACGGCGCGTCCGCCGTCGTGCTCCACAAGCTCGGGCACCGCACGGGACGTGAGCAGGTTGTGGATGATGGTGGGCCGTGCCTCGCCCTGTGCCTGGGCGCGCGCGATTTCGCGCCGGGCCACCATGCCGGTGATGGCCGACGGCGACACGGGCTCGCCCTTTTCGTCGATGACGAAGCAGCGGTCGGCGTCGCCGTCGAATGCCAGGCCGATATCGGCACCGTGCTTGACGACGGCGGCCTGCAGGTCGCGGAGGTTCGCCGGCTCGAGGGGGTTCGCTGGGTGGTTCGGGAAGGAACCGTCCAGCTCAAAGTAGAGGGGGATGATCTCGAAAGGCAGCTTGGGCAGGAGGGCGTCACCCAGGACGGCCGGGGTGGTCAGGCCGGCCATGCCGTTGCCTGCGTCCACAACCACCTTGAGCGGGCGGGATCCGGAAAGGTCCACCAGCTTGCGGAGGTACTCGGAGTAGTCCTTGAGGACGTCATGGACGCCGATCAGGCCACGGGTGGCGGCCGCCGGGATGGAGCCCGCGTTGAGGTACTGCTCGGCGAGCGCCTGGATCTCTTTGAGGCCTGATTCGGACGAGATGGGCTGGGCGCCGGCCTTGGCCATCTTGATGCCGTTGTATTCGGCAGGGTTGTGGCTGGCTGTGAACGTAGCGCCGGCCGCGTTGAGGTACCCGCAGGCGAAGTAGAGCTCATCGGTGGAGATCAGGTCAAGGAGCCTGACGTTGGCGCCGCGGGTGGCCGCGCCGTCAGCAAATGCCTTGGCGAACTCCGGTGAAGAGGGACGCATGTCGCCGCCCACCAGGACGGTCTGGCCCTCGAGCTCCAGGACATCAACGAACGCGGCACCCACGGCCTCGACGATTTCGGCCGTGATGGATTCGCCCACGATGCCCCGGACGTCGTA
>DASSIA010000155.1:0-10598 GCA_035692345.1 Arthrobacter sp.
GATGGCCCAGACCTTGAGGTTGTACTTTTCCAGGACGGCGAGTTTGGATTCGACGTAGCCGGGTTCGTCCCAGCGCCAGGCGTCCAGGTGGTCCCCGGACACGGCGATTTCCAGGCCGTCGTAGCCCCAGCCGGAGGCCAGGCGCGCGACTTCCTCGAACGGGAGGTCGGCCCACTGGCCGGTGAACAAGGTGTAAGGGCGGGACATGTCAGGCTCCTTCTGCGGATGCGGGCGGGGAGAGCTGGATGAGCGAACTTTTCGCCGCTGCCGATTCTTCGACGGCGTTGAGGATGCGCTGGACGGTCAGGCCGTCCTCGAACGACGGCGACGGCGGGGTTCCGCTGCCGATCGCCAGCAGGAAGTCGCGGACCTCGTGCGTGAAGCTGTGCTCCCAGCCGATGATATGGCCCTGCGGCCACCACGCCTCAAGATACGGATGATCGGGTTCGTTGACCAGGATCCGCCGGAATCCCTGCTCGCGGACGGGCTCTGTGGCGTCGAGGAAACCCAGCTCGTTGAGGTTTTCCAGGTCGAACAGGAGCGCCCCCTTATCGCCGTAGATCTCCAGCTTCAGCGAGTTTTTCCGGCCCGTGGCCACCCGGGAGACCTCCACTGAGGCGACCGCCCCGGAGGCGAGGGACAGCGTGGCCCAGGCGGCGTCGTCGACCGTTACTTCTTCGAGCCCGCCTGCGGGACCACTTGTGCCGGGGCGCCGGTCCACGAACGTGTGCGTCCGGCCGGAGACCTCGGTGACCTGGTCGCCGAGCAGGAAAAGGACCTGGTCGATGGCGTGCGAGGCGATGTCCCCGAGCGCCCCGGACCCGGCCGTCTCTTTGCGGAGCCGCCAGGTCATGGGAGCTGTCTCATCGGCCAGCCAGTCCTGGAGGTAGGCCGCACGGATGTGCCGGACGGTCCCCAGCCGGCCCTCGGCGATGAGTTCCCTGGCCAGGGCCAGAGCCGGAATGCGCCGGTAGTTGAAGCCGATCATGGACTGGACGCCGTTGAGCCGGGCTGCCTGCGCGGCCGCTGTCATGGCCTCCGCCTCGGCCAGGGTGTTCGCGAGCGGCTTCTCCACGAGCACGTGTTTGCCGGCTTGAAGGGCCGCGACGGCGATCTCCGCGTGCAGCCAGCCCGGAGCGCAGATATCCACGACGTGGATGTCGTCCCGTGCGATCACCGCGCGCCAGTCGGTGGCGGACTCGGCCCACCCGTACTTGGCCGCCGCCTCGGCAACCCCGGCGGCATCCCGGCCTACCAGGACCTTCTGCTCAAACGCGGGGACGTCGAAATAGCTGGCGACGTTCCGCCACGCGTTGGAATGGGCCTTGCCCATAAACGCGTAGCCGATCATCGCGACGCCGAGCGGGCGGCTTGTGGGGGTGTCAGGTGAAGTCATGGTGAGGCCGCCTAGAGCGTTGCGGTTTCCGGCGCCCAGTCCTCGGGGAGGGCGGGGGAGAACGGGGCGGAGCTGTCCACGTCAACAAACGTGCCGGATTCGATGGACTCGGAGATCGAGACCATGGTGTCCAGGACGTGGTAGGCCAGGTTGCCTGTGGCGCGGTGGGGGACGCCGGCGCGGATGGACCGTGCCATGTCCAGCACGCCCATCCCGCGGCCGTTGGCAGGTCCGGTTGCCGGAACCGTAGTCCAGTCCTTGTCCCCGGCCCGCCACAGCCGGACGTCGCCGTCGAAATAGTTGGGGTCCGGGAGCGAAAGGGTAGCCTCCGTTCCGGTGATCTCCACGAATCCCATCCGCACGCGGGGGGATTCGAAGGAGAAGACGCTGTGCGAGGAGGCGCCATTTTCGAACTGCGCCATAGCGCTGACATGTGTTGGCACCTCGACGGTGAACTCCTCGCCGGCTTTGGGTCCGGAACCGATGATTCGGGTGGCTTTGGCGGCGGAGCCGACGGCGGCCACTTTCCGGATGGAGCCGAACGTCTGCACCAGGGCGGTGAGGTAGTACGGCCCCATGTCGAACAGCGGGCCGGCCCCGGACTGGAAGAGGAAGGCAGGGTTGGGGTGCCACGACTCGGGACCGGGGGTCTGGAAAGTGGTCATGGCCGTCAGCGGCGTGCCGATGTCGCCACGTTCAATGATCCGGCGGGCGGTCTGCAGGCCGGCGCCCAGGAAGGTGTCAGGTGCGGTGCCGAGGCGGATCCCGGCCGCGTCGGCAGCTTTCAGAAGGCCGAGCCCGGATTCGCGGTCCAGGGAGAAGGGCTTCTCCGTCCAGACATGTTTGCCGGCGTTGACGGCGGCTGTGGCCACCTCCACATGCGCCGCCGGGATGGTGAGGTTCACGATGATTTCGACGTCGGGATGGTTCAGCGCCGCGTCCACGCCGCCCCACTCTGCGATGCCGTATTCCTTGGCGCGGGCCTCGGCTGCTTCCTCGAAGAGGTCCGCGATAACGTGCACTTTGAGGTCGGGGAAGGTGGTGAGGTTGTCCAGGTACTGCTTGCTGATGTTCCCGGCGCCGATGACGGCGACTCCTACGGGACCCTTGCCCGTGGCTGCTCCGCCGCTCATGCCGTTGCGCCTTCGGCTGCGGTGGCTTCTGCGGCGTTGAGGAAGGCGAGGCTCTCCGCGATTCCTTCGAAGATGTCGCCCGAATAGTCGTCGAATTCAACAACCCCCACCTCGAGGGACTTTGCGGATGCGATGACGTCCAGGACTGCAACCTTGCCCTGGCCGGCAGGCAGTTGGGCTTTGTTGTCGGTGGTCAGTGGTCCGTCTTTGATGTGGATGAGCTTAACCCGGCTGCCCAGCCGTTCCAGCACCGCCACCGGGTCCTGACCGCCGACGGCAACCCAGTATGTGTCCACTTCCAGGACAAGTTCCGGGTCCAGGAGGTCCGCGAAGTATTCGAGGGCCGGGCGGCCCTCGATGGAGGACTCCAGTTCCCAGGCGTGGTTGTGGTACCCCACCCGGATACCGTATCCGGCACCCTTTTTCGCTGCTGCGTTGAGCTTTGCGGCGGTGGCCTGGATATCCTCGGCGTGCTGCCAGTGCTCCGCCGGCAGATATGGATCGATGACCGTAGCGATCCCCAGGTCCTTGGCGGCGGCGAAGATCTCGTCCTGGTCCGCGCTGAGCAGGGGAGCATGACCGGACGGGGCGGTGAGGCCGTTTTCCTTCAGTGCCGCACCGAGTTCCCTGGCCGTGGCCACGAAGTTGTACGGTTCCACCTGGGTGAAGCCGATCTCCGCCACCTTGCGGATGGTGCCGGGGAGGTCCTGCTGGATGGCATCGCGGAGGGTGTAAAGCTGGAGTGAATACGACATGGCATTCCTTTGCATTTCGATGATTTGGAAAAAGTACTGTATTGCTAGCGGCCGGCCAAGGATCCGCCGATGCCACCCACGCTGAAGTACTTGTTCAGCGTGGCGAAAACGATGATCGGCGGCAGCATCATGACCACGGCGAGTGCCATGACGGAGGTCCAGTCGGTGGCGTTCTGCTGGAAGAAGGACTGCACTCCCATGGGCAGTGTGAATATCTCGTTGGAGCGCAGGAAAACGATGGCCACGAGGTAGTCGTTCCAGGCCAGCAGGAAAGCGAAGATGGCGGTGGAGAGGATGCCGGGCAGCGAGTTGCGGAGGACCACTTTGGTGAACGATCCGAAGACCGAGCAGCCATCGATCCATGACGCTTCCTCGAGGCTCATGGGGATGGAATCGAAGTATGCGGCCATCATCCACGTGGCCACCGTCATCGTGGACCCAACGTAGATGATGGTGATGCCGAGCAGGTTGTCCACCAGTCCCATGCCGGCAAACAGTATGAACAGCGGTACCACTGAGGTGATGATGGGCAGGGACTGCATGACGAACAGCAGCAGGGAGTACCCGGAGACTGCCTTGCTGCGGCCGCGGGACAGGACGTAGCCGGCCGGGGCGGCCACTGCCACGGAAACCAGCACAGTGGACAGGGTGGTGACCAGGCTGTTCTGCAGCCAGGTGGCGGCGAGTGTTCCCGAGAAGACCTTGGCGAGGTTCTCGAACGTGGGCCCGGTGGTGGTGCTGTTGACCCCGGGGGTGAAGGCCAGCACCACCGTAACCATGATGGGGACCAAGACGATTGCGGTGATGACCAGGATGGCGGTGAACCGCCACCAGCGGCCGCGGTCGCCGGCTTCGGAGAGTGTGCGGCGTTTCTTTCCGGCGTCAGCGACTCCCAGGACCGGGCCGGATTGGGGACGGGCGTAGACTGCTGCGCTCATTATTCAACACTCGACTTTCGGATCTGGCGGTACAGGAGGACGGAGATGACCACCAAGGTCATGGTCATCAGGAACGCGATGGCCACTCCGGGGCCTGTGGCGAAGTCCTGGAAGACGGTGCGGTAGGCCAGGACCACCAGCGAGGTGGTGGCACTGACGGGGCCGCCGCCCGTGAGCAGGTAGATGGTAGGGAAGTCGTTGACGCAGAAGATGGTCATAAGGATCCAGGAGATATACGTGGACCGGGCGATCAAGGGAAGCGTGATCTGGCTGAACTGCTGCCAGCGGGTGGCCCCGTCCATGCTCGCTGCTTCATAGACGGTGGTGTCCACGGAGGCAAGGGCTGCCGAGATCATCATCATCATGAACGGGAAGCTGACCCAGACTTTGAACATCATGACCGTGATGGCTGCGAGGTTGGGATCGGCCAGAAACAGTGGAGTGCCCAGTCCCAGGTTGCGGAACAGGGACGGAACCAGGCTGTCCGGAGTGGCCACCAGCCAGTTCCACGCGGTGGAGGACACCACTATCGGAACCACCCAAGGCAGCAGGAGCAGCACCTTGAAGGTGCCGCCGGCCGGGATTTTGGTGCGCAGCAGCAGCGCCAGTCCCAGCCCCACAAGCCACGAGCCGAAGACACCAACGATCGTGAACATTAAGGTGAACTGTGCCGCCTTCCAGAACGCGGCGGACGACAGGACATGGGCGAAGTTCTCGCCGCCGACGAAGTTTCCGGTCTGGAGCAGGTTTCCGTCGTGGGTTGCCTGGATGGCTGCCTGGATGAGCGGGTAGCCGTGGATGAGGACCAGCAGGATCACAGACGGCAGGAGAAGCCAGAAAAATGTCCTGCTGGTTTGCGCCGAAAGCCTGCTTTTGCGGTTGCCGCCCAGGCCGCCACCGGCGGGAGCGAGCCCTTTACTGGCCCGGCTAAGTCCGGACTGCGCTGTAGTGATTGTCATGGCGTGGCCGATTTACTTCTTCAGGACCGATTCGAGGGCGGACTGGAAGGTCTGCAGTGCGGTCTTGGCATCAGCCTTGCCAGTAATGATTGTCTGGCTGAACTGGTTCAGGGCCTGGCCGCCGTCGAGGGCTGCGAGGTTGGCGTTCAGCGTGTTGCCCTGGGATGCGAACGTCTTGGCGATGGGCTGCCAGTCCTTGACGATCTTGACGTTGTTGGGGTCGGAAGCAAATTCGGGGATTTCAGTGATCGATTTGAACACCGGCAGGGCAGACATCAGCTTCTGGCGCCACAGTTCCTTGAGCTGGCCCAGGTAGTAGACCAGGAACGCCTCGGAGGCCTCCTGCGACGGGGTGTTGTTGTACATCATGATGTTGTTGGGGAAGACGATGGTTGCCTTGTCTCCGTGCGGCCCTTTGATGGGATCCGCGACGAGCAGGTCACCGGAGGTGTCGCCGACCCGCTGCGGGACATTGACCTGGAACAGGCCGTATCCGGCCTTCCCGTCCTTCCACTGGGCGGACATGTTGTCCGTGGTGTAGCTGACGGCCGCGGGATCGACGATGCCATTGGACACCAGCTCCAGGACGAATTCCATGGCTTCGACGTTGCGGTCGTTCATCAGGTCAATTTGGCCGTCCTTGGTGAAGACACCGCCGCCGTTGTTGACCATCATCATGATCATGGAGTGGTTGGCGTAGTTGTTGCCTGACCCGGCACCGGTGGTGAAGCCGAACGCGCCGACCTTCTTAAGTGCCTTGCCGGCCTCCAGGAGGGACGGCCAGTCGGTAGGAAGAGCCACGTTTGCCTTCTCGAACAGCGACTTGCGGTACCAGAAAACGCGCATGTCCAGCTGCCACGGCACGGCCACGTAGCCCTTGTCCGTCTTGAACGGGTCCAGGACACCCGGCAGGAAATCGCTGAACTGGCCATTGCTCTTGAGCGTTTCGATGACCTTGTCTGCGTATGCGATTTGGCCTTGCTGTTCGAACTGGAAGGCCTGGAAGCCGCCGCCGGTGGACACCGCGGGACCGGTCTTGGAAGCGATGGCGGATGAGAACGTCTGGTAGAAGTTGTTCCACTGGATGATCTGGTAATTGGCCTTGCTGTTGGCCCCGGAGAATCCTTCCGCGATCTTCTTCGCAGCGTCGTTATACGCCGGGGTGGCCCACGGCATGTCCCAGAATTTGATGGTTCCGCTGGCGCCACCGCCGCTCTGTGAAGCGGAGCCGCCGCCACAGGCTGCCAGCAACGGAACCGACGCCGCAGCAGCGGTGAGGCCGAGGAAGCCTCGGCGGGAAAGGGTGGAGGAGGATTGTGCGTTCATGATGTTCCTTTCAGGAGCCGGCCCGCTCAGGGCGGCCGGTCTTTCTCGACTCTGAGTAAACGGAAGGTACTGCTGTGATGGCGCGGATTGCTGGTTAGTCGTTGAGCTGATTGACGGTCGCGGCCAGGGCGTTGAACTGCTCAAGATCGCGGTTTGGGCTGTGGAGGGATATCTGGTGCCGGAGCCGCCGCCAGGCGTGCCGGTGGGAGGTCTCGTAAAGGCTCGGCAAGGTGGTGGCGCCGTCGGGGGTGACAGCGCGGACTTCCGCCGGCCAGGCGGCGGACGGATCGGGAAGTACGACGTCGGCCCGCCCGGTTGCGGTGAAGACCGAGACTTTCGCCGTGGCCGGCACCGCCGAGGTGAGGATGCCGTGAAGTGCAACGGGTGCGCCGTTGGGAAGCGCCCCGGACACCACATAGCCGTGGCCGGTGAGCTGCACGCGGCGCCATTCGCCGACGTCGAGCCCGCAGGCAAGGATGACGGCCAAATGTTCGGTCAGCAGGGCCGCAATGTCGGATCCCGGCGAGGCGTATGCCACCGAGTCGACCAGCACGGCCTCTGCCAAAGCCTCGGTCAAGACAGTGCGGACCCCGGTTTGCGCCTCCGCAAAGACAGGGTTGCCCGCCCACTGCTGGTCCAGGACAACGGCGGCGCCATGCTCCGCGGCGATCGTTGCCAGGGCCGTTGGATCTTCGGGCTCGGGGCTGGCCACAACCACGCCTTTGGCGCCTCGGCGGATGGCTTCCGCGGCCCGTCCGGTCCAGCCACCGGACCCCGCGACCCCGACAAGGTCGGCGCCGGCAGCCGCTGGTTTCAGCGAAACGGGAAGGGAAGCTACCACCGCTCCGACGGCGCCCGCCGTCTCAGCTTCGGCATCTGCGCGCACTGAGAGCTGGGCGGTCATACCGGGGCCTCCTGGCCGGTTCGGGCCGGTGTGCCGGCATTGAAGTCTCCGGTGCCGATCCTGGCGGCCGCTGCTTCGGCGATGGCCAGGGCGAACTCCAGGTCGTGGAGAAGGGTTTCGGCCAGCGGTGGCTGCCCGGTACCTCGTGCCAGGTCGGCCAGCTTGCGCCACTCGCCCTCGTAGCCGTTGTGCGCGAACGGACCCAGGACTGTGGTCTGCCCTGCCTTCCGGAGCTGGGCCGTCGCCGAGCCGGCGTGGACATAGGACGGTGTGAAGTCCAGGTGGAGCGAAGCGTCGTCGCCGATGGCTTCGAAGACCCAGGAGGGCTCCCATGTAGAATTCATCGCCGCCCGCAGCTCGATGGTCACCTCACCTGCCCGGAGGGAAATCACGTATCCGAAGGGCCTCACGATATCGGCGTGCAACACCTCAACGGAGGCGGATTCCGGTGTGAAGCGCCGGACCAGGGGCAAGTCGTGGATGGCCAGTCCCATCACGCCGCCCACCAGCATGTCTTTGATGACGGCGGGATCTGTGCTGTCACGGGGCGGCAGGGGAGTGCGGCCTACGATCTCGGTGGCGAAATCTTCAAACCGGGAGTTCGGTGGCAGGACAATGGAGGACCGGATGGTGTGCACCTGATCCGGCAGGTCGCCCCAGGCTGCTTCGGCGGCGAGCCAGCCCGGATCGAAGGAATGCATGGCTCCCACGATGATGGGGACCCCGGTCTCTGCCGAGACGGCGGAGATGCTGGCGGCTTCCTCACCGCTCATGGCGAATGGTTTCTCGCACAGGATTGCTTTCTTCCCGGCCCGGCAGGCTGCGATCACCTGGTCGGCATGGAATTGGTGTGGGCTGCAGATGGCCACGATGTCCACAGAGGGGTCGGCGAGAAGTTCCTCAACGCTGGTGCTGAACACTGACCCGACCCTGCTGGCAACTGACTCGGCTACCGAAGGGTCAACGTCCATGATGTTCCGGACGTCAAGGATGTTCTGCAGCCTGGCAAGGGACGGAAGATGGATGGCCTGGGTGACTGGACCTGCTCCGAGGATTCCAACCCCAAGTCGGGTCGGTGCTGCCTGCGGTGGGTTCAACACAGTTATTACCTCTCGGTGGTGACTGAAACAGGGCCTCGTTCCGCCGGTGCACGCCGCTGGGCCGGGGGAGTGAGTTGGCTCACAACCAAAGCTAAAGGTACTTATGCCGATCGTCAAGCAAAAGTTGGAAGTTGATCGACAGACTTGTATTAGATGACACGCATAAGTGCGCTGTGCTATCACTGAGTCATGACTCTCACGCCCGACAAGGACGTTGCCGTAACGGACACCGGCAGCCTTGCGCGTGCCGGCGACCTGTTCCAGCTCCTGCGCGACGGTAAGGCGCGGACCCGGGCCGAACTGGCCCTCACAACAGGCCTGGCGCGTTCCACTGTTGCATCCCGGATAGATGCCTTGATTTCGTCCGGATTGGTGGGCCCCGCGGGGGAGGCAAATTCCAGCGGCGGCAGGCCGCCGTCGCGCTTTGCCTTCAAACCGGCCTCGCGCGCCGTCCTGGCGGTCGACGTCGGCGCCACGCATGTGATCGTCGCCATTACAGACCTCAGCGGAAGCGTGCAGGCTGAGCATCGCCTGGTGCAGGACGTTGCGGACGGCCCCACGGTGGTCCTGGACAGGGTGGTGGAGCAGGGCCTGGCGCTCCTGGTCAAGACGGGGCGGACCATCAGTGAACTCGCCGGGATCGGGATCGGCCTCCCCGGACCCGTAGAGCACGCCACCGGCCGGCCGGTGAAGCCGCCCATCATGCCCGGTTGGGACGGCTTCGACGTGGTCCGCTACGTCCAGCGCTCGCTGCCGGTGCCGGTCCTGGTGGACAACGATGTGAACATCATGGCCCTGGGGGAGCGCACGGCACACTGGCCCGGGTACAACGACTTCCTGCTGATCAAGGTGGCTACCGGCATCGGGGCCGGGATCATCAGCAACGGAGAACTGCTGCGCGGCGCCAACGGGACAGCCGGCGACCTTGGCCACGTCCGGGTGCCGCGGGGCGATGACGTGCTGTGCCGGTGCGGGAACTACGGGTGTCTCGAAGCCCTTGCCTCCGGGCCCGCGGTGGCGGCTGAACTGGAACGCCAGGGTGTTTCCGCACGCACGGGCGCCGATGTCCTGCGACTGGTCAGTGACGGCAACCTGCAGGCCATCCATGCACTGCGGCAGGCCGGCAGGGACGTGGGGGACGTGCTGGCCACCGTGGTAAACCTGCTCAATCCTTCAGTCATCGTCATTGGCGGAAGCCTGGGCCAGGCCGGGGAACACCTGATGGCCGGCGTCCGCGAAGTGGTATACCGGCGTTCGCTGCCCTTGGCGACCACGCACCTGCGGATCGCCCTGTCCGTGGCGGGAGACCAGGCGGCCATTCTCGGTGCGAGTCAGCTGGTCACGCAATACGTGTTGTCTCCCGCAGCAATTGAGGCGACGCTCCAGGCGGCTGGCTAGCCTCCAGTAATGACGCGGACCGGCGCACCGGCCAGCCAGGCGCTCACATCCTCAAAGGCGCCGCCGTAGAACTGCTCGTAGCTCTCCGCTGTCACGTAGCCGAGGTGCGGGGACAACACGATGTTGGGGGTGCTCAGCAGGGGGTGGCCCGCGGAAAGCGGTTCCTGGTCAAAAACATCCAGCGCGGCGCCGCGGATCCAGCCCTCGTTCAGGGCGCGCACCAGGGAGTCCTGATTCACCAGCGGACCTCGCGCGGTGTTCACCAGGATGCCTTCCGGCCCCAGGAGCCGTAGTTCCTGCTCGCCCACGACGCCTTCGGTGCGGGGAGATAACCGCAAATGGAGGGTGGCGACGTCGGAATTCCTGAAAAGGTCCTCCTTGCTGACCTTCAAGACTCCGGCCCCGGTGGCGGCCTCATCGGTAAGATTCTGGCTCCAAGCGAGCACCTCCATGCCAAAAGCCTGCCCGTAGGCGGCGACCCGGCGCCCGATCTTGCCCAGGCCCACGATGCCCAGGGTCTTGCCGGACAGCTCCATCCCCACGGAAGTCTGCCACGTGCCGGCCCGCAGGGAGTTCTCCTCGGCCGGGAGGTTGCGGGCGACCGCGAGCAGCAGGGCCCACGTCAGTTCGGGGGCGGCGGTGGGTGACCCGGGCGTGCCGCACACCGTGATGCCGAGTTCCGTAGCCGC
>DASSIA010000156.1:0-8265 GCA_035692345.1 Arthrobacter sp.
GGCGTGCCGCCGCCCACCAGGACCGGATGGGTCACGATCGTGTACTCGTCGACCAGCCCGGCCCGCATGGCCGCCCCGGCGAGCGTTGCACCGCCAACCCTCATCGGCTCGCCATCACCAGCCCTGAGCCGGGTGATCTCCGCGACCGCGTCGCCGCTGACCAGGCGCGTGTTCCAGTCGACCTTCTCGATCGTCGAGGAGAACACCACCTTCGGCGTGTCCCGCCAGTTCCGCGCGAACTCGATCTGCGCCGGGGTGGCATTGGGCTGCTGGTCGCCGGTGGGCCAGTAGGAACTCATGGCCTCCCATAGCTTGCGCCCATACAGCAACAGGCCGATCGCCCGTTCCTGATCGAGCCACCACTGGAACAGCTCGTCGCTAGGCCCGCTCCAGCCGATGTCGTCGCCGGCCGCGGCGATGTAACCATCCAGTGTCAGGTTCATGCCATAGATCAGTTTCCGCACGGCGCCTGCCTTCCGCCCGTAGTGGTCGAGGGGTTATTGAACTCTGCCGACCCGCAAATGGCCGGCAGCATCCCGTCCCTCATGGAGCCACCATAACCGCCCACGATTTGGATGCCATAGCGTTCGGTCCGCGTTTCAACTGAGCTGCCCGCTGAAGGATGATCACCGGACAGTCCTCTTGGATCAAAGGCAGCAAAGCGGGATTTGAACTTCTCGGATTGGTCCAATCCGTCGGTGGGGCTGTTCCGAAGTACTTCCTGATAGCCCGCCACGCCCCGCAGGATCACGTACGAATAGCGGGGCGGCGGGGTAGCCGGCGGAGTCTTTCCGCCTTCAAGCCATGGAGAACCGTCATGAACGCAAAGACATCAAACACCCGCAAGAGCCTCGGCCTCGGAATGGGCCTGCTCGCCGTTGCCGCTTTGGGCCTGACCGCGTGCAGCGGCGGAACCACCGCCGCACCTGCAAAGTCGGAAGCCCCCATGGCCACCTCCGCCCCGGCGGCCACCACGCCCATGGCGGCGGCCGGTGGCCTGGTCGGCCCGGGCTGCGCCGCCTATGCTG
Source organism: Arthrobacter sp. (assembly GCA_035692345.1). Lineage (GTDB taxonomy): Bacteria > Actinomycetota > Actinomycetes > Actinomycetales > Micrococcaceae > Arthrobacter. The sequence continues at coordinate 1,029 of DASSIA010000156.1, forward strand.
CGGCCGTCCCGTCCGGTGCCGGCTCAGTAGCCGGCATGGCTGCCGACCCGGTGGCAACAGCCGCATCAAACAACCCGCTGCTGAAGACGCTGACCGCGGCCGTGTCCGGGAAGCTGAACAAGGACGTGAACCTCGTGGACACCTTGAACTCCGGCCAGTTCACCGTCTTCGCCCCCGTTGACGATGCCTTCGCCAAGATCCCGGCAGCCACCATCGACGGGCTGAAGACCGATTCCAAGACACTGACCTCGATCCTGACCTACCACGTGGTGCCCGGCCAGCTCTCACCCAGCCAGATCGACGGCACGCATGCCACGGCCGAGGGCGGCACCGTGCAGGTCACCGGCAGCGGGGACAACATAATGGTCAACGGAGCCAAGGTGGTCTGCGGCGGCGTCAAGACGGCGAATGCCACCGTCTACCTCATCGACACCGTCCTGATGCCCCCCGCCACGAAGTAGCCCCGCAACCAACCGCCGGCAAAACGGACCGCGAGGAAACGCAAAATGGGCAGCCACCATGACAAAGTAGAGTCCATGCGACTGCCTTGGTTGCGCGCGGTGGAGCCCTTGGCCCCGCCCACGCACGAAGACCTGATCCGCCTCGTCGCCCTCGGCGACGAGGCGGCCTTCGCCGAACTCTACGACGCCGTCGCCCCCCGGGTGTTTGGCCTGGTGCACCGGGTGGTCCGCGACCCGTCGCAAAGCCAGGAGGTCACCCAGGAAGTCTTCCTGGACATCTGGACGCAGGCCGCACGCTTTGACGCGGACCGGGGGAAGGCCATGGCCTGGATTCTGGTCATCGCCCACCGAAGGGCCGTGGACCGGGTCCGGGCCAGCCAGGCCAGCAGGGAGCGCGACCTCCGCCAGGGCATCAGGGAATACCAGGAAAGCTACGACGACGTCGCGGACACCGTGGAAGCCACCCTGGAGGCAGAACGGGTCCAACAGGCCCTGGACACCTTGACGGCTCCCCAGCAGGAAGCCATCCGGCTGGCCTACTATGGCGGCTACACCCACCAGGAAGTGGCGCAACTGCTGGATATCCCCGTGGGCACCGCTAAAACACGAATCCGTGACGGCATGATCAGACTACGAGACAGGTTAGGGGTGGCGTAATGGAACAACAACTTCATCTGCTGACCGGCGCCTACGCACTCAACGCCGTCACCGACGCCGAGCGGACCGCCTTTGAACGCCACGCCCTGGGTGATGCGCAGACCCTCGAGGAGGTGCGCAGCCTCAGCGAGACCGCTGCGTTGCTCGCCTACGGAACGCCGGCGGAAACACCTCCCCCGGAGTTGAAGGCCACCGTCATGGCCGCCATCCGCAACACCCGCCAGCTTTCGCCCTCAGCCGTGGTCCGGGACCTCGGAACCGCCCGCACCCCGCTGGGAAGCACGACGACGCGTCCCCGGCACCCCGGGGCCCCCCGCCGCAGGTGGGTGCCGGCCCTGGCGGCCGCCGCAGCGTTGCTGATCTTCGCGGGCGCGGGCGTGGGCGGCTGGGTGATGGGCCATGGGTCCGGGCAGCAGGGGGTGGAGCAGCAGCTGGCCGCCGAACGGGCCCAGCAGGCGGCCATGCTGGCAATCATGGCGGCGCCGGATGCAAAGGTGGCCACCGCGAAGGTCGGTTCCGCCACCCTGGTCACCATTGCGTCCTCGGGGCAGGCCAACCAGGCGGGCGTCCTGGTCAAGGACATGCCCGCCGCCCCCGCCGGGAAGTCCTACGAGCTGTGGTTCATTACCGCCAAGGGTGCGGTGGCGGCAGGGCTGATGGATGTTTCCGGCACCGCGAACGGCGTCCAGGTCCTGCAGGGACCCCTGGACGGCGCCACACACATCGGCATCACAGTGGAGCCCGCCGGAGGTTCACCACAGCCCACCACCACACCGATACTGCTCCAGGCCATCTAGCTCCGCGTCCGGGACCTTGCCTGGGGCGGGTGCCCGTTGCGGCGGTCGCCGATTCCAATCCACCCGGCGTCCGGCTCCGAAGTACCAGCAAATGACGCCGCCCGTCTGCAATGGGGCGGCACACTTCCCTTCCTAGGAGCCCGCCGTGGGAACACGCACCAAGAAACCAGCAACACGTCGGGCGGAGAGCCGCAACCGACAGCTGCTGGCTCCGGCCGCAACAGGCGTCATTGCCGCCGGGGCCTTGTTTGGCGTAGCGCAGCTGTTGTCCGCATTCTTCGGCGCGGCATCCTCCCCGCTGTCCTCCGTGGGGTCAACATTTATCGACTTCACACCCGCATGGATGAAGAACTTTGCGATCGCCACGTTCGGCACCAACGACAAGACCGTGCTGCTGCTGTCCATGGCGGTCGCCGCCATGGCCCTCTCCGCTCTGGCCGGCGTGGTCGCCCGGAAGCGGTTTGCCGCGGGAGCCGGGCTGGTTGCCGCCTTCGCAGTCGTCATGGCCGCGTGCATCATCACCCGGGCGGGCGCCACCTTCCCTGACCTCCTGCCTCTCCTGGCCGGCACGGTCGCCGGACTGGCGGCCCTGCGTTACCTGGACGGGGCCGCCACGAACGGTTCCAAGGATTCCGGTGCGGCGCAGCCCGGTCGCCGGAAGTTTTTGGTGAGGTCGGCCGCCGTGGCGGGGGCCGCCGTCGTGGTTGGCCTAGGCGGCACTCTCCTGTCCTCAGCGCGCAACACTGCCGGCAAGGTGCGCGCCGCACTCAGGCTCCCCGCGCCACGGATGCCGGCTGCCATGCCGGCCGGAAGCCAGTCACCTGTCCAGGGGGTGGGACCGTTTGTCACCCCCAACGAGGACTTCTACCGGATCGACACCGCGCTCGTGGTTCCCCAGCTGGACCCGCGCACCTGGACCCTGCGCGTGCACGGGATGGTGGAAAACGAATTCACCATGACCTTTGACGAACTCCTCGCCGGGGAACTGGTGGAAACGTACGTGACACTGACCTGCGTGTCCAACGTGGTGGGCGGGAACCTGGCCGGCAACGCCAAATGGCTCGGCTACCCGCTGCGCGAGGTCATGGCCCGGGCCAAACCCAAGGCCGGGGCGGACATGGTCCTCTCCACGAGTTCCGACGGGTTCAGCGCCTCGACGCCGCTCCCTGTGCTGCAGGACGGCCGCGACGCGCTGCTGGCCGTGGGCATGAACGGCGAGCCGCTGCCCCTGGAGCACGGCTTCCCCGTGCGAATGGTGGTTCCCGGGCTTTACGGGTTTGTCTCCGCCACCAAGTGGGTCGTGGACCTGGAAGTGACCACCTTCGCTGCGAAGGCCGGCTACTGGACCTCGCGCGGCTGGTCCTCGCACGGCACCATCAAAACGGCATCCCGCGTGGAGGTGCCCCAGGCACTCGCACGCGTGCCCGCTGGACGGGTGGGTATCGGCGGCACTGCGTGGGCCCAGCACCGCGGCATCTCGAAGGTGGAAGTCCAGCTGGACAGCGGCCCATGGCGGCCGGCAACCCTGGCCGCCGAAGCCTCCGTGGACACGTGGCGGCAGTGGTCCTATGAGTGGGACGACGCCACCGCGGGCACGCACAACGTCCGGGTCCGTGCCTATGATGCCGACGGCACTCTCCAGGACGTAAGGCAGGCCCCGCCGGAACCCGACGGCTCCACCGGCTGGCACTCCATCACCTTCACCGTCACATAGGTAAGCCGGCGGCAAAGTCAACGGGTGGGCGCATAAGTGACAGGGCAACCGGGGGTCAAAAGCCGTGTGAACCACCGCACGCCATGGCATAGGGTAGTTGCTACGGGAAACTACATTCGATTTAAAGCATGAGAAGCGGGCATGGCCAAGCAGACCTCATTTTTCAGATCCATCAGCCGTCTCTATCCCCACGTCAGGCCGATCATCCCCCGGCTTCTGATGGGACTGATCAGTGCCCTCCTGGCCAGTCTCGTGGCGCTGACCATCCCCCAGGTGCTGCGTGTCCTGATCAATACTTCGCTGAAACCCGGCGGCGCTTCGGACGCCGTCTGGAGCGCCGCCGTCGTGATCCTGATCCTCGGCATCGCCGAGGCGGGACTCGTGGCCCTCCGCCGGCAGTTTGTGATCAACCCGGCCACCACCGTGGAAGCCCGGATGCGGGTATCCCTGTACGGGCACCTGCAGAACCTCACCGTGTCCTTCCACGACCGCTGGGGCTCCGGCCAGCTGCTGTCGCGTGCCATGACGGACCTGAACTTCCTGCGCCGCTGGATGGCGTTCGGTGCCATCATGCTGGTGGTCACCACACTCACGGTGGTCATCGGCATTGTGGTCATGTTCTCCATGAGCTGGCAGCTGGCCCTGATCTTCCTGGCCGCCGCGGTACCCATCATGGCCTACAGCTTCCGCTTCAGGACCCGCTTCAGCAAAGTGGCCAGGCGCAGCCAGGACCAGGCCGGCGACCTCGCCACCACTGTGGAGGAATCCGTCCACGGCATCCGCGTCCTGAAAGCCTTCGGCCGCAGCCGCGAGGCCCTGGAGACTTTCAACGAACAGGCCGAGGAGCTCCGCCAGACCGAGATCGCCAAGGCCAAACACCAGGCTGCCTTCACCATGGTGGTCACCCTGCTGCCGGAACTCGCCCTCGGCACCGGCCTGGTGGTCGGCGTGATGCTCTGTGCGAGCGGGCAACTGAGCATCGGCGCCCTGGTGGCCTTCTTCGCCACCGCCGCTGTCATTGCGACGCCGGTGGAATTCTCCGGCATGCTGCTGGCCATGGCACTGACGGCCAAAACCGCCATCGACCGTCACTTCGAGGTGATGGATGCGGTGAACACCATCACCAGTCCCCCGGCCCCGCAAGAACCCACACAGCTTCGGGGCGCGCTCAGCTTCAGGAACGCCACGTTCGCGTTCGAGGATGCGCCGGACAAGCCCATCCTCAAGGACATCAACCTGGAGGTCCGGCCGGGCGAAACGATGGCGCTGGTGGGCATTACGGGGAGCGGTAAGAGCGCTCTGATCCAGCTGGTCCCGCGGCTGTACGACGTCACGGCCGGCTCCATCACCATCGACGGGATTGACCTGCGGGAGTTCGACGTCGATGCGCTCCGGCGCGTGGTGGGCGTCGCCTTCGAAGACACCACATTGTTCTCCAGCTCCGTCCGCGACAACGTGCTCCTTGGGGCGCCGGACCGGACCGACGAAGCCCTGGACGAGGCACTGGATGTGGCGCAGGCGCACTTTGCGTACTCGCTGCCGGCGGGCGTGGACACGCTCATCGGCGAGGAAGGCCTGAGCCTGTCCGGCGGGCAGCGGCAACGCATCGCGCTTGCCCGGGCCATCGCGGCGCGGCCCCGGATCCTGGTGCTGGACGATCCCCTGTCCGCCCTGGACGTGCACACGGAGGAACTGGTGGAAACCCGGCTCCGCGCGGTCCTGAAGGACACCACCACCCTGATCGTGGCACACCGCCCGTCCACCGTGGCGCTGGCCGACCGGGTGGCGCTGCTCGAAGCAGGCCGGATCGCCGCCGTCGGAACCCACACCGAACTGCTGGCCCACAACCCCCACTACCGCTACGTCATCGCCAGCCTGGACCAGGAACCGCGCGACCTGGACTCGGAAATGGCGGAGCTTGACGAAGCTGCCGACGCACAGTCAGGGGACTTCATCCGATGAGCAACGCAACCTTCGGCACGGCCAACGAGGACAACGCCCACCTCAGCAAAACGGACAGCAAAGCGGTCCGACGGCGGTCCCTGGCCCTGTTGGCCACGCTGATCCGTCCGGTGCGGCTGAGGTTCTGGCTGACCATCGCCACGGTGGTCCTGTCCCAGGCCGCGCGCGTCGCGGGGCCGGCACTGATCGCCTTCGGCATCGACCACGCGCTCCCGGCCCTGCAGGCCGGTGACAACATCCCGCTGGTGCTCACCGGCGTCGCGTACCTGCTCGCGGCGATCGCGACGGCGGGACTCACCGCCCTCTATGTCACCTCCACCGCGCGGCTCAGCCAGGCCATGCTGCTGGACCTGCGGCTCTGGGTGTTCCGGCACACCCAGCGACTGAGCCTGGAATTCCACGAAAAGTACACGTCAGGGCGGATCATCGCCCGGCAGACCTCAGACCTGGAAGCGCTGCGGGAACTCCTCGACTCCGGCGTCAGCTCCCTGACCTCCGGCCTGCTGTTTATGGTCTTCACTGCCGTTACCGTGTTTGCCCTGGACTGGCGCAGCGGCCTGATTGTGCTGGCTGCGGGCGTCCCCATGTTCTTCCTCTCGCGCTGGTACCAGAAGCATTCCCAGATCGTGTTCCGTGAATCGCGCGTGGTGTCCGCCCGGCTGATCGTGCACTTCGTGGAGACCATGACCGGGATCCGCGCCGTGAAGGCCTTCCGCAAGGAGCACGAAAACGCCGAGCAGTATGGCCAGCTGTCCGAGGACTACCGGCGCATCACCGTCCGCTCCATCAACCTCAACGGCATTTTCCAACCCGGCCTGGTGCTGATCGGCAACATCTGCGTGGCCGTGGTCCTCCTGTTCGGCGGATTCCGGGTGCTGGGCGGAGACCTTGCCGTGGGCGTGCTGCTGGCCCTGATCCTGTCCACCAAACGCTTCTTCCAGCCGGTGGACCAGATGGCCATGTTCTACAACTCCTTCCAGAGCGCCCAGGCGGCCCTGGAGAAGGTCTCCGGCCTGCTGGAGGAAATTCCCACGGTCCGCCCGCCCAAGAACCCGGTAGCCCTCCCCGATGCCCGGGGCACAGTCGGCTTCCAGGGCGTGGAGTTCCGGTATGGCGATGGCCCGGTGGTCATACCCACCATGGACCTGCAGATCCCCGCCGGCCAGATCGTGGCCCTGGTGGGACAGACCGGCGCGGGGAAATCCACCCTGGCCAAGCTGATCGCCCGCTTCTACGACGTCTCCTCCGGTTCGCTCACCCTGGACGGCGTGGACCTGCGCAGCCTCAGCACCGCGGACCTGCGCCGGAACATTGTGATGGTCACCCAGGAAGCGTTCCTGTTCAGCGGCTCCGTGGCGGACAACATCGCTTTGGGGCGGCCGGAGGCAACCCGGGAGGAGATCGAGGACGCGGCCCGGGCCGTGGGCGCCCACGGGTTCATTACCGAACTCCCCGAGGGCTATGACACCGACGTCAACAAGCGCGGCGGCCGGGTTTCCTCGGGGCAGCGGCAACTGATCAGCTTCGCGCGGGCTTTCCTGGCCCGGCCTGCGGTGCTGATCCTGGACGAGGCCACGTCCTCGCTGGATATCCCCTCCGAGCGGCTGGTGCAGAACGGCCTGGCGCGCCTCCTGCGGGCAACGTCC